>JAGQOI010000273.1 GCA_020427625.1 Phycisphaerales bacterium
CGACGCGGGAGAACCCGGCCGCGCGTGTCACCCGCTCCGCATGACGCGTCGCGAAGGCCTCGAGCGCGTCCTCGAAGCACACCAGCCGGCGGGGTCCGCCCTCGCCCGTGACGTAGTGACACACGAGACCGAGGCGACGGTAGCGCTGCACGGTCTTGCCCGAGACCCGGAGCCGGGCGGCGACCTCGGCGAGCGACAGCGGCGATCGGCCGAGGTCGGACACGGCGATCGCGAGCTCGTCGCTGAGCGCCTGGATGAAGATCACGAGGTCCGAGACGAGAGCCCCGCCGACGAACGTCGCGGGCGTCGCGCCAGAATCGGGCCGGTAGCCGGTGATGCGGAAGGTGACGAAGTCCTCGGGGTACGATCGATCGGGATCGACCTCGGCGAGCAGACGCTCCGCCGCGTTCATCTGCTTGAGGCGGGTGTCATCCGGCGCGTACCGGAGCTGGGCGAGCAGGTCCTCGATGGCGGCGATGCGGAATCGCGCGGCACGGGGCATCCATGACTCCTCGCGTCGATCGCGGCTCAGCGCTCGCGGGGATCGAAGAACTCGAGCGGCCTCGGTCCGCCGGCGAGACCGTGCTCCACCGCCTTCGCATGGAACGCGGCGAGTCCGGCCCGGGCCCGGTCGTCGAAGTCATAGCGCAGGAAGTCGTGCAGATACCGACGCGCGAGGTCGTCCGGCCATCGTCGCCCGATCTCGCGGTCGACGACCATGCGATCGATCCGCTCGCGGTTGTGCCGGCGCTGGCGATCGAGCACGAGGGTCGCCCGCCGGAGCGTCGGCGCGTCGGTCGACGCCCGCGCCATCCAGATCGCGAACACGAACGGCAGGCCGGTGTGCTCCCGCCAGGCGGCGCCGAGATCCATCTGGTGCGGATAGCGGACCGCGGGCGGCGAATCGGTGACGACCTTGTCGCCGATGAGCAGCATCGCCTCCGGCCAATCGAGAGGCCGATGCTCGGCGACGTGTTCGCGGGCGTTGTAGTCGATGAACTCCGGCGCGATGCCGTGCACCTCGCGGAGCAGAATCCGCAGCAGCGCCACGGACGTGTGACTGTCGGTGTCGCAGTACACCCGCTCGATCGCCTCGATCGGACCCTTCGCGTACAGGCGGACGGTGAGGGTCGGCCCGTCGCACCCGAGCATGCCGCACGGAAGCACGACGAGCGGGTCCGGCGACCGCAGGACGTCGATCGACGAGCACAGCGCGACGTCGACCTCGTCGGCGAGGAGATGGTCGATGAGCAGGCTCGGCACCGACGAGCGCAGGTGCAGGCCCTCCAGGCCCTCGAGCCCGTCCACGAGCGGCAACGTGTTCAGGAAGGAGACGATCCCCAGACGGACGGTCCGGGCCGACGGTGACGCGGCAGCGGTGGCGTGGGCGTGCATGTCTCCATCATAGTCGGACGACCGTTGGAGACGAGGGCGACGCGGCATCGGGTTCGGGAAGCCCGGGCTTCCAGGTGGGACGGCGTCGAGGCGGTCCCGCGTAGATCGGTTGGCGGCTTTCCCGAACCCGGCACCGCGTCGCCACCGAAGCGTCGGCGGATTCCCGACCCGACACGAGAAGATTCCGCGCCGACCCGCGCCCGACCGACCCATCAGACCGGCGCGCGAACGCAGAGCGGTCCCGTAATGTCGTCGACGGGTGACTCAGGGCGCGCCGGACACGGCGCGAGCCGCCGCCGCGGCCACCGGACCGGGCGCGGCCGACTCCGAATCCGGGTCCGCATCCCGATGCAGGCCGCGGTCGACTCCCGTGCGCCGTCGCGGGTCCGCGGACGGGCGTTGGCCGTCGGCGCCCGATTCCGGGCTCGACGGCGCATCGATGACGGCGCGGCGCTCGATGCGCGGGTGGAGGCGGCAGATGAGTTCGTGCGGGATCGTGCCCGCGACGGCGGCGATGTGCGCGAGGTCGTTCGGCGCGGCTCGGTCCGGCGAGATGAGTTCGACCGTCGTGCCGACGCCCGCCCGACTGCCGACGGAGCCCGGCACGTCGACGATGTCCGTGAGATCGATCGTGAGCTGGTCCATGTTCACGGCGCCGACGACCGGCACGAAGCCGATGAACGCGTCGTCGAGCAGGACGCCGACCATCGCGCCGCGCGGCCGGCGATCGGTGACGCCCGCGCGAAGCGGGTAGCCGTCGGCGTATCCGACGGGCACGAGCCCGAGACGGGTCGGACGCTGCGCCGTCCATTGGCCGCCGTAGCCGACGGTTGCGCCGGCGGGAATGTCGCGGGTGTGGATGATCGTCGAGGTCCAGCGGAGGCAGGGGACGAGCGATTCCCCTTCGGCGATGCACTCGCCGCCGCGAAGGAACTCCAGGCCGTATCCCGCCCAGGCGAGGCCGACGCGCACCATCGACGCATGAAAGCGCTGGTGGCGCAGCATGGCGTAGGAATTCGCGAGGTGGACGAGACAGTCGGCGGGAATGAGCGGCTCGTCGTCCTCGAGCACGCGCTCGAAGGCGCGGAGTTGACGGGCGGTCATCGCCTCGTCGGATTCGGCGGCGGCGAAGTGGGTCGAGATCCCGGCCAGCCGGAGGCGCCGCGAGGTCGAGATGCGTTCGAGGATGTCACCGGCGTCGGCGGCGCGGCAGCCGCCGCGGCTCATGCCGGTGTCGATCTCGAGATGGACGGGCACGACGGCGCCGTAGCGTTCGGCGAGTCGTTGGACGATGCCGAGGTGGGTCAGGTCGTGGACGGTCATGTGCAGCCGCCCGCAGATGAAAGCGCGGTAGAGGTCGTCGGTGCGCTGGAGTTCGGTGATGGGCATCATCACGAGGATCGGGATGTCGAGGGCGGCCCGGGCGAGGGCGGCGGCCTGATCGGGCGTGTAGACGGCGAGCATGTCGACGCCGGCGGATACGAGGGTCTTGCCGACGCGGACCGCACCGAGCCCGTAGGCGTCGGCCTTGATCATCGCGCAGACGCCGCATCCGGGCCCGATGATGCGCCGGATGACGCCGACGTTGTGCTGGATGGCGGTGAGGTCGACGTGAATCCGGCTGGTGCTGGTCATCGAGCGGTAGGTCCCAGAGGTGTCGAGCGGTGGCGTCGACGGTTGGCGTCGACGATCGGCGTCGAGGGGCGGTATCGACCGGAGTCGTCGGGGCGTGTCATCGCGGGGTTGGGCTGCGGGGCGCGAGGGACGGGGTCGTCCGGATGGTCGCGGCCCGGTCGCGACGAACCCGCTATCATTATCGTCCAAGTGTTTCCGCCGCCGCCAGATCGCGGGTCGATCGAGGGCGGTGTCGAAGGATAGGACGGGTGCCATGATCCGGCGCGTTTCCGGGCGCGGCTCGGGCTCGATCACCCGGGCAACGGATCGTGAGAGGTTGGAATCTACACGGCGTCGACCCGTTCGAGTCGACATCCGGAGCGGCGCGTTTCGCTCCGACGGACGGCGCTGGAGCGCCAGGAAACCCATCGCCCATGTCGGAACTGTTCAACGAATCCCTGACCTTCGCCCAGCTCGGCATTTCGGAACCCGTGAATCGCGCGATCGAGAAGATGGGATTCAAGTATCCCACCGGCATCCAGGCCGACCTCATCCCGGTCGCCCTGGAGGGGCGCGACATTCTCGGTCAATCGCGGACGGGCTCCGGCAAGACGGCGGCGTTCGGCATTCCGCTGCTGGAGCGCATCGAGGGCGACGCGCCGATCCAGGCCCTGGTCCTCGGCCCGACCCGTGAGCTCGCGATCCAGACGGCGAAGGAGATCCGTGAGCTCGCGAGGTTCACCGACATCCGGATCATCAACGTCACGGGCGGGGAGCCGATCAAGGTCCAGGCCGACCAGTTGGACAAGGGCGTGCAGGTCGTCGTCGGAACGCCGGGGCGCGTGATCGACATGCACCGTCGCGGCCTGCTGTCCTGGAACAACATCCGGATCGCGGTGCTCGACGAGGTCGACCGGATGCTGGACATCGGCTTCCGCGACGACATCCGCCGCATCCTCGGCGCCATCAAGTCGCCGCACCAGACGATGTTCGTCTCCGCGACGATCTCCGACGAGATCGACCGTCTGGCGCGGGCGTACATGCGCGACCCGGTCCGACTCAACGCGACCGCATCCGGCAGCCTGACCGTGCACCAGGTGACGCAGCGGTACTTCTCCGTCGAGGCCTGGGACAAGCGCCGGCTGCTGCTGCACCTGCTCACGCACGAAGCGCCGACGCTCACGCTCGTGTTCTGCCGGACGAAGCACACCGTCAACACCCTCTCGAAGTACCTCCGCGAGAAGGGCATCGACGTGCAGGCCATGCACGGCGACATGTACCAGACGAAACGCAACAAGGTCATGACCCAGCTTCGACAAGGCAAGCTGAACGTCGTGATCGCGTCGGACCTCGCGGCTCGCGGGCTGGACGTCGACAACATCTCGCACGTCATCAACTACGACCTGCCCGAGGACCCGGAGATCTACGTCCACCGCATCGGACGCACCGCGCGGGCCGGACGATTCGGCATCGCCTGGTCCTTCGTCACGCCCGAACAGGGCCCCCTGCTCACCGCGGTCGAGATGTTCTCGAACGTCGAGATCCCCCGCGAGGAATACGACGACTTCACGCCCGGACCCGTCCCGGCCGACATCGCCGCCGAGCGGATGCTGAAGGTCGAGCGTCAGCAGGCACGCAAGGAAACCGGGAGCCGCGCCGCCGTCTCGATGCCGTCCGACGCCGATCCGGAGAAATTCCCCGGCGGACTCGTGCCGACGCAACTCCCCCGCAAGCGCATGGGCGGGCGCGTTCGCACGCGACGGCGCTGAGACCCGCGAAGATGAGGCGACGAGACCGATGAGCGTCGTGATCCACCCGGAGATCGCCGAGGCGCTCGCCCGCGGGCGGGCGGTCGTCGCGCTGGAGA
>JAGQOI010000274.1 GCA_020427625.1 Phycisphaerales bacterium
CGTTCGCGACGGACTGGTTCGGGCAGGCGCACTGGTCGGACGCGCAGGTCGCGGCGTGGCGGGCCGGACATGCCGCGGAGGCGAGCCCGGTCGAGCGCCTCGGCGCCCTGTGGAACCAGTGGCTGCGGTTCGGGATCGGGCCCGATCCGTCGGCGCCCGAACCGTGGCGCCCGCAGTGGGGGGCGCTGCCGTGGCTCGGGCTCGCGGGCCTCGTGGTCGCGTGGCTCCGGACGGGTCGCCGGCGCGTCGTGACGGGCCTGTGCGCGCTGCTCGTCGTGCAGATCGTGTTCTGGATGCTGTTCACGCATCTCAAGTCGCGCTTCCTGCTGCCGACGGTGGTTCCGCTGAGTCTGCTCGGCGCACTCGCGTGGTCCGGGCGGCGGGGGACGATCGCGCCGGCCGCGCGCATCGCCGCCGGTTCCACGATCCTCCTGCTGTCGACGGGACCGGTGGTGCTGTTCCTGTCCGAGCGCGACGGCGCGCCGGCGGACGAGATCGGCGCGGCGGAGGTGATGAGCGGACGCGCGCTCTCGGCATCGGAACGCGAGATGGCGGGCATGGCGCTGTCGCCGATCATCGCGACGAACTACGTGCTCGATGCGTCCGCCCGCGTGCTGCTCGTCGGCGAGGCCGTGCCGCTCTACTACCGGCTCGATCGAATCACCTACGCGACGACCTGGGATCGCGGCCCGATGTCGGAGGTCGTCGCCGCCGCGCCGGACGATCCCGCGGCCTGGGTCGCCGCCCTTCGCGCCCGCGGGTTCACGCATGTACTCGTGAACCCGATCATGCTCGACCTCTGGACCGAGGCCGGCTGGAATGATCCCAACCTGACGCCGGTGCGCATCCTCGACGGACTCCGCACCCACGCCCGGGTCCGATTCGAGTACGCGGACGGCAGGACGCTGTTCGAACTGCGGTGATCACGCCGGCGGCGAGTCAAGCGAGGTCGCCGCGGCGTCGATCGCGGGCGCGCCGTTCGGCGTCGTCTTCGAAGTCGCGAGATTGATCACGAGGGCGATGATGGCGACGAGGAGGGCGACGACCATGATCACCGACAGCATCCGGATCGTACGCTGCTGACGCTGGAGGCGCCATTCCATCGCGCGGATCGTCGCGCGGGCCTGCGGGGAGTCGCCCGTCGGCGCCGGACGCGGGGCCGCGCGGGACGGAGCCGCGGCGGCGAGCGGACGCGGCGTGACTCCGGCGGCGGCGATCTCGGCGTTGGGCGCGAAGCTCGATATGGTCGTCGGCGTGAGGGCGAGCGGCGACGCGGGCCGGGCGTGCGGATCGTATCCGACTTCGCCGGGCAACGGATCGACCTCGGGCAGGCCGAGGTGGTTCCGGTCGAGGTAGGCGCCGAACCGGGCCTGGCAGCGCGGGCATCGCAGTTCGGACGGGTCGACCTTGCCGTCGCATTCGTGACAGTAGCCGCAGAGGTGGGCGATGCCGGGCACGCGCCGGGCGATGGTCCAGAACTGGCGGGTGGTCGGGCCGCGCACGATGGACGTGCCGGTGATGCGGCCGCGGTCGATTTCGCGGACAATCATCTCGTACGACAGGCCCGGCTGGAACGGGCGGTTGAGGTCGCGGACGAACCATGGTCCCATGGCGTTGTGGGTGGCGCGCCGGCTGAGGGGCTCGAACCGTCCACGACAGGCGCTGCACCGCTCCGAGGCCGACTGCGCGTGTCCGCAGTAGGGACAGATGACCACCTGCTGTTTCGTCATGATTTCTCGAACTCCTCTTGACGCCCGGACCGATCTGCGATGGGGTGCCGAAGATGAACACGATACCGATCACCACCGCCCGCATGGCCGCCGTCGCGACGCTCATCGGCGGAATCCTCCTCGGCGGCTGCGAGACCGCGTCGCCGCGTCGCGATCCCGTACGGACCAACACCGCCGCGGAGGACGCCCGGATCGACCACCGCCCGGCCGGGATCACGGCCGAACCGGTGGCCTCCACGGTCATTGATGCTCGTCCGGCGGCGATTGTCAATGGTCGCACGGTGACCTGGGGCGAACTTCGCCCGGCCCTGAACGAACTCGCCGGCGCCGCCGCGCTCCAGGAGCACATCCTCGATCGCGAACTCGCCGGGCTGCTCGCCGGCGCGGGCCTGGTCATCGGCGAGGCCGACACGAGTCGCGAGCGTCGCCGCATGCTCGACGCGCTTGACGCCGACCCCGAGACGGCGATCCGGTTGCTGCGCGAACTGCGCGATCGCGACGGCCTGGGCGATGCGCGGTTCGCGTCGCTGCTCTATCGGAATGCCGCGCTGCGGGCGCTCGTCGCGCCGGAGGTCCGCGTGACCGAGGACGCGGTCCAGGAGATGTTCGAGGTCCTGCACGGCGCGAAGCGACAGGTCCGGGTCATGGTCGTGCCGACGTTCGCGGTCGCCGAACGGATGCTTCAGCGTCTCCAGGCCGGGGAGTCGTTCGCCGATCTCGCGGTGGCGCACTCCACGGATTCGAGCGCCCCGCGCGGCGGTCTGCTCGAACCGATCAGCCGC
>JAGQOI010000275.1 GCA_020427625.1 Phycisphaerales bacterium
CATGACCGGCGGCGAGCCGGGCGAGGGACGTCGGGTGACGGCGACGCCGGGCGCCGAATCATCGTTCCGTCGCGCGCCGCCGCCCGATCCATCGTTGGCCGGCGCGTCGCCGGGACCGTCGAGCAGGTCGATGAGGTCATCGATGTTCGGCGCGGGCTCGTTCGGGGTGACGGGCGGGGTGACCGTATGGTTGCGCGGCGTATTGAGCGGCTCGACCTGGTCGGTGAGGGGAATCTGGCGGATCACGTAGAGGCGACGGGCGCTCTGGGGCACGCCGCCGGCGGTCGCAAGGGCTTCCATCAGGTGGAAGTCGGCCCGCCGGATGGCGTAGATGCCCGGCGTCGGCAGGAAGCCGTACATGGTGTACGAGAAGCCGCCGCCGTCTTCGAGGGCGACCGTGACACGGGGGTTCGTCATGACCCGGTCCTCGAGGACGCGGATGAGTTCGTCCTCGAGTTCCTGAACCGTCAGGCCCGCGCACTGCACGGAGCCGACGGAGGGAATGCGGATGAGACCCGACGCATCGACGCGGCTCGAACGGACGTACATGCGTCCCTCGTCGAGCAGTTCCTCGATCTCGACGGTCAGGAAGTCGCCGGGGGTGAGGCGGTAGGTGAGGTCGCTGGGGAGGAGGTCCTCGGCGAGGGGCGGCGCGGCATTGCTCGCGAAGTCGTCGCGGCCCTCGATGACGTCGATCCGCTCGAGGATCGGGATCATCGTGGGCTGATGCTCGAAGTAACCGGTCTTGGATTGGTCGAAGAGGAAGCCGTCGGTCTCGGCACCGCAGCCGCCGAGGCCCAGCGCGGCCGCGCCGATGACGGCGGCGAGCAGTCCCCTCGTTCGAGCGTCGGTCATTCGGTTCGGGCCGTCGGTCACGGGACTCTCCTGCTGGTCGTCGCGTCGGCGTCGCCGTTGACGCGCGGGATCGTTTCTATCGGAACCGGGCGGGAAAGGTTCGAGCGAGCCCGATGTTTCATCGACCCGGGCGTCGCGCGTCTCGCACCGGCGGTCCCGGTTGGTGAAGATCGACCGGTTTTTCCGGCCAGGTTGAATCCCCGCACCGATTTTGCGGAGAATACCATGGTTTCTCGGACGTTCGCGGCCGGATGGTCGAGTGGTTTGACATCGTTCGGCCGCGCCGGCGGCCGGGACGCCCGCTACACTGCTGCGTTCTCCAATGCCGGACCCGACGCCCAACCCGAACGTGCCTGCCGGAACGGCGATTCCGGGCATCGGCGGTCCATCGGCCGCGATCGCCCGGACGCTGGCGCGTCACCCGCGCGCGCTCGGCGGCGACACGGCGAGAAATCTCGATCGTCCGGCGGTGAGTCTCACCGGGATGGTGCTCAACAACGCGGATCCCGCGCCCCAGCAGTTGCGGATCGGGCGCAAGCCGCCGTGGCTTCGAGCGAAGGTGCCCGGCGGCGAGGGCTATGTGCGCCTCAAGGCCGTGGTCGACGAGTATCGGCTCCATACCGTCTGCCAGGAGGCAGCATGCCCGAACATGGGCGAATGCTGGTCGCGCGGGACCGCGACGATCATGATCCTCGGCGACACCTGCACGCGATCGTGCGGGTTCTGCAACGTCAAGACCGGACGGCCGCTCCCGCCCGACGCCGACGAACCACGACGCGTGGCCGAATCATTGGCGCTGATGAATCTGAAGCACGTCGTGATCACGTGCGTCGACCGCGATGATCTTCCGGACGGCGGCGCATCGATCTGGGCGGAGACCATCCGACGGGTCCATGATCGATGTCCATCGATGTCGGTGGAGTGTCTGATCGGCGATTTCAAGGGCGACGCGGCCGCGCTTCAGGTCGTGATCGACGCGAAGCCGGAGATTCTCGCCCACAATCTCGAGACCGTCCGGCGCATGCATCCGGCGGTTCGTCCGCAGGCCCGCTACGACCGGACGATCGAGGTACTTCGACGGATCCAGGACGCCGGGCTCGTGAGCAAGACCGGCATCATGGTCGGCATCGGCGAGCGTGACGACGAGGTGCTCGGGCTCATCGACGACGTTCGGGCCGAAGCCGCGACGCAGATCCTGACGATCGGCCAGTATCTCCAGCCGACGCGCAATCATCTCCCGATCGATCGCTGGGTCACGCCGGACCAGTTCGTGGAGTACAAGCGCTATGCACTCCAGCGCGGGTTCGCGGTGGTCGAGTCCGGCCCGCTGGTCCGCTCGTCGTATCACGCCGAGGAACAGGCCGAGCGTCTCGCGCCGGAGCGCCGGGAGACCGTCGAGATGATGACCCGCCTGCTCGACGACGCCCGCGGTCGCCGCGGGTCCTGAGTCCGCCGCCTACCGCGTGAGCCAGTACGCGAGCAGCCAGGTCACCGGCACCCAGAACAGCATCGACAGCGCCAACAGGTCGAGCATCATGCGATGTTCGCGGGGCAACCACCGGGTCGGCAGGTTCGCGTAGAACAGGCCGGTGAGCACGACCCGACGCGCGATCGCCTCCGCACGCACCCAGAACGACGGCGCCTCGGACGTCGGGGCGTCCTCTTCGTCCGCCGCGGCCGGCTCCGGCTTCGGTTCGGGCTCCGCCGCCTCATCCGCGTCCGGCTCGATCGACGTTTCGGAGGCGGGCGGCGGCGCCGGCTCCACGACGGCCTCGGGCTCGGGTTCGGGTTCCGGCTCAGGTTCCGGCTCCGGTTCGGGTTCCGGCTCGGGCGCGGCGACGTCGGTGGGTTCCTCCGCCGGTGGTTCGGCGACCTCGGCTTCGGGCTGCGGATCGTCCTCGCCTCCGTCCTCGGGTTCTTCCTCGCTCCGAATCCACGCCTTGGCGTCTCGCGACTGGACGATGTCGGCGGCATTCGAGAAGACCTCGTCGAGCACGTCCTCGGCGGCGTCTCGAGCGACGGGTTTCCCGGCGACGACATCGGTCGCGGCGACCTCGGCCGCGCCGGACTCGGCCGCGCCGATCGGCTCCGGATCGGCGTTTGCGTCGGGATCGTCGAGTGGCTCGAGGCCGTCGGACGCCTCGCCGTCGAGGATCTCCGACGCGAGGGCGAACATCTGGTCGGGATCGTCGTCGAGGTCCGGCCCGCCGCCGAGCACGTCCTTCGCCATCCGGAAGACGTCGGTGAGATCCTCCGACGGCGCCTCGTCGATCACGTCGACCGGTGCCTGCGATTCGAGGTCGGACGGGGCGTCGAGTGCCGTCGCCGCCGCGGGCGGTGGGTCTGGCGCATCGTCGCCACGCATCGACGCATCGATCCCGTCGGGATCGACGAACGTGAAGTCGTCGTCGCCGAGGTCCATGGCGTCGGCTGACATGTCCGCATCGTTCGTCGAGACGTCGATCGCCTCCGGTTCCGGCGACGCGGGCGCGGCGGCCGCGGGCATGGCGAGCGGCGGCTCGGGGTCATGCGGTGCGTCGACGGTCGCGGCGGCGTCGAGACCGGCCCGGATGGTGTCGATCGCGTCCGCGTCGGCGGTCGCGGCGGCCTGGGCGATGACCTCATCAACGGAGTCGAACGCGACATCGGCGAAGAGCGACGCCTCGTGTTCGGGGGTCGACAGCGGGTCCGGCGGCGGCACGGGCGCCGGCGGGACGGGCGGCGACGGGTTGGCGGATGGTTCGGACATGGCGGCAGCGCGCGGCATCGCGCGAGTGCCGCTCTTATCGACGGGATACGGGCGGGTCTGGACTCAAACGATGGGCCGGGGGCTGGTCAGGGCGGGCCGGCCGGATCGATCAGGACGAGATTGTCGCGGTGCACGACCTCGACGGCTTCGGCACGTCCGAGAATGGTCACGATCTCATCGGAGCGGCAGCCGAGGAGTCGTCGGATGTCGTCGGCGGGATGGTTGACGAGTCCGCGTCCGAGTTCGGTTCCGGCGAGGTCGATGATGCGGACGGGTTCGCCTCGTTCGAAGTCGCCGCGGACCTGACGGACGCCGATGGGCAGCAGGCTGCCGCCTCGGGTTCGGATGGCATCGCGGGCGCCGTCGTCGACGACGAGGTCGCCTCGGGGGTGGTCGAAGAAGGCGATCCAGCGTTTTCGTCCGGGCAGCCGCGCCGCCCGCGGCCAGAAGAGCGTCCCGAGTGGCTCACCGTCGAGGAGTCGCCGGAGCACATCCGGGGCGTGTCCGTTGGCGACGATGGACCATTCACCGGCCTGGGCGACGATGGCGGCGGCGTCGACCTTGGAGCGCATGCCGCCGGTTCCGAGGTCGGAGTCGGATCCGCCGGCCATGGCGCGAATGGTATCGTCGACGCGTTCGACTTCGGGGACGAGCGTGTTGCTGTCGGGGGAGGTCATGAGTCCGTCGGCGGTGGTGAGCATGATGAGTCCGTCGGCGCCGGTGAGGGCACAGACGAGGGCGGAGAGTCGGTCGTTGTCTCCGAAGCGGAGTTCATCGACGGCGACGGTGTCGTTCTCGTTGACGATGGGCACGGTTCCGGCGGCGAGGAGTCGGAAGAAGGTATTGCGGGCGTTGAGGTGTCGTTCGTGCGCACGGAGGTCGGCGTGCGTGAGCAGGACCTGTCCGATGGCGATGCCGGCGGCGCGAAAGCGTTCGCGATAGATGCCGATGAGCGCGGCCTGTCCGATGGCGGCCGCGGCCTGCACGCCGGGCAGATCGGTCGGACGGGTGGTGGTTCCGAGTTCGCGGAGTCCGGCGGCGACGGCGCCGGAGGAGACGCAGATGACCTCGAGGCCACGATGTCGGAGCGCGGCCATCTGATCGACGAGGTCGTGCACGCGTGGGATATCGAGCGTGTGCTCATCATCGACGAGCGTTCGGCTGCCGATCTTGACGACGACTCGTCGGGTGTCGCGGATGCACGTCCGTTCGCTCATGCTCCGGATGATACGCATCCTTGGGACAGTTCCCGGAACTGTCCCAAACCGAGTTATCCACATCTGGGACAGTTCCCGGAACTGTCCCAACTCGAGTTATTCACATTGGGGACAGTTCCGGGAACTGTCCCGGGTTCGGAGGCGCGCGCGTCGGCGCGGCCACGTGCGAGGGGAAATCGCTCTCCGAGGGGACCAGCCATGTTCCACGCCTCGTATCGGCTCGTCTGGATCAGCGCTCTGTTCGTCGTCGGCTGTGCCTCGCGGCCGGCGATGGACGCGGTCGTGATCGACGCGAGGGATCAGGATCGCCTCCCGGCAACCGCCCGGATCGAATCGCCCGCCTCCAAACGCGTGCTCGCGGGCCCGACCGATGCGCGGGTCATCGGCAGCCGCGACGTCTTTGAAGTCGCCTCGGGCGGCGCGCCGATCGTCGTCGACTTCGACGACCTCCCGCCGGGCGCGACCATCGGCGACTGGACGGTCGCGGGCGTGACCCTGCACGGAGCAGGTGCCCCGTTGCTCGTCGTGCGGGCGCACGACACGTTCACACCGGCGACGTTCACGGACGTTCCGGACCCGGCGCGATACCGGCTCATCGCGACGTCGGGAGCGCAGATCCTCTCGCCGGGCGGCATCGAGCTCGCGCCCGGGCCGAATCCCGCCGTCGAGAACGATGACGTCACGCTCGTGTTCGATCCGCCCGTCGCGGCGGTCGGCTTCGATGTCCTCACGCCGTCGGCGGACGGGATGAGTTTCGTCACGGTCACGGCAATCGGGTCTGATGGGGCCGTGCTGTGGAGTGGGTCCGTGGACCTGCCGCGGGTGAGGGGCGAGACGCGGTACGCGCCGCCGGGCGCCGGGTTCTGGGGGATCGTGGCGGAGGCGTGCGTGATCCGCGAGGTTCGCGTCGACGAGACCGATGGCGACGCGGCGTGTCCCGACTCGAACATCGGGATCGACTCGATCCGCTTCGCGCCGACGACGGACGTGCGCGGGGCGGACCTCGACGGAAACGCGGTCGTGGATGCCGCGGATCTCGGTGCGCTTCTCGTCGCCTGGCGGGAGTCGGGCGTGACGGCAGCGGCGTCGTGGCGTGCGGGCGATCTCAACCGAGATCGTCGCGTCGACGCGACGGACGTGCTCGCCTGGCTCGATGCGTGCGCGGCCGAGTGAGGGTGAGTGCATTTGGGACAGTTCCGGGAACTGTCCCAAATGTGGATAACTCGGGTTGGGACAGTTCCCGGAACTGTCCCAAATCCATCAGCCCCAGTTGCCGAGCAGGATCGCGAGGTCGGCGGGTCCGATGGCGCCGTCGCCGTCGAGGTCGGCCGGACAATTCCGGCAGGATCCCCACCCGCCGAGCAGGATCGCGAGGTCGGTGGCGCCGACGCTGCCGTCACCATCGAGATCTCCGATCGCCTCGCACTCGTCGGCGACGCCCGAGGCGTCGTCGTCGTGCAGGATGCCGGCGTCGATGTCGCAGGCGTCGGGCACGCCGTTGCCGTTGCAGTCGAGCGCCGTGCCGGCCGCGATGTCGCACTCGTCGGGCGTCCCGTTGCCGTTGCAGTCCTGGCTCGTCCCGCGGTCGATGTCCTGCTCGTCGGGCAGGCCGTTGCCGTTGCAGTCGAAGGTCTCGAGCCAGCGGGCGACGTAGAAATCCTGGTCCGTCGCGTCGGTGTGGAAGTTGCCGACGGCGACGATCTCGCCGCCGGGCAGCGCGCGGGCATCCTGGAGGGATCGCTCGTCGCCCAACGACTGGAAACTCTCGTAGCGCAGGTCGCCGTCGGGGGTGTAGCTCAGGAAGCGGAATCCGTACTCGATCGGCGGATCCTTGCCGCCGTCGCCGCCGGCGGCGCCGTCGAGAAGTCGGACCGACTCGCCGCCGACGAGGACGTTGCCCTGCTCGTCGAGGTCGATCGCATCGCCCTGGTCCGTCTCCTCGAACACCTCGCCGAACTGACGCGTCCAGGCAGATCGGCCGGTGGCATCGACGCGGGTGACGACGAAGTCGTCGTCGAAGCCGATCTCGGTGACACCGGTGGCGTACGCGTTTCCCGCGGGATCCACGACGAGGGCGAAGTACTTGTCCGACCGGAGTGAAGCGTGGCCGTACCACGTCTGCCACTCGAGCGCGCCGTTCGTATCGAATCGCGCGATGAAGGCGTCGTCGTCCTCGCTGTCGGGATCGGGATCGACGCGGGCGTAGCCGGCGAGGTAGATCGATTGGTCCGGGCCGATCCGCATCGCGTTGCTGAAGTCGGCGCGCCCGGCCGGGTGTCCGAGGAACTGCTGCCAGATGAGATCACCGTTCGGGGCGTACTTCCAGATCACGATGTCGTCATCGACGGCGCCGACCTGCGACTCGCCGAGCACGATGATGTTGCCGTCGGCATCGATGGCGAGCCGTCGACCGCGGTCCCAGCCGTTGAATGCGCCGTTGTAGTGACGCGTCCAGAGCAGGGTTCCGTCGGCGTCGTACTTGAGCAGCACCATGTCGCCGGGTGTCGGGTGGGCGGATGTCATGCCGCACACGTAGACGGCACCGTCGGTGCCGACGACGAGGTCCGAGGCCTGGTTGCTCGAGTTGCCGCCGGAACTGAACCAGTACTCGCGCGACCACAGCAGATCGCCCGCGGCGTCGTACTTGAGGATCGGAATGGTGGTGCCGGCGGGCCCGAGGTAGTAGGTACCGGTCGAGTACAGGTTGCCGTCGTCGTCGATCGCGCCGGCGTAGGCGTAGTGGTAGCCGCCCGAGGTGGAGAGGGCGAGCGTGCGGAACCAGAGCGTCGAGCCGTCGGGGGCGAACTTGGCGGCCATGAGGTCGGTGGGCGATCCGGTCTGGGCGGAGCCGCCGATGACGTACAGGTTGCCGGCGTCGTCAGGGAACACGCGTTCGGCGAAGTCCTGACCGTCGGCGGGGCCGTTGTAGTCTGTGACCCAGAGGGTCTCGAGCGGCGGCGGGCCTCCGGCGAGCACAGCGATCGCGATCAGCGTCAGGAACATGGCGATGGCCTCCGTCATCGCACCCGGGAGGCTTCCAGTATGCCCGATGGGGCCGCGGGCCTCCAGACTTCATCTCGAAAACCCTCCATGCGTCCGATTTGGGACAGTTCCGGGAACTGTCCCAAACTGAGTTATCCACATTTGGGACAGTTCCCGGAACTGTCCCAAACCTGAATAGGATGCGGGCGATGCCGCCTCGTGACTCGGAAGTCGTCGACCTCTGCAACGCCATCACCCGCCGCGCCCGCGTCGCGGCTCGGTCGCTCGTCGCCCTCGACGCCCTCACGCGCACCACCATCCTGCACGCCATGGCCTTCGGGCTCCGGCGACATGTCGATGAACTCCTCGCCGCCAACGCCGAGGACGTCGCCGACGCGACCGCCGCCGGACTCTCCGACGCCATCCTCGATCGCCTCCGCCTCGACGCCGCCCGGATCGAGGACATGGCCGCCGGACTCGAACACGTCGCCGCCCTCCCCGACACCCTCGACACCGTCCTCGACACCCGCGACGGTCCCGACGGTCTCCGCATCACCCGCGTACGCGTGCCCCTCGGCGTCGTGTTCATGATCTACGAGTCCCGACCGAACGTCACCGCCGATGCCGCGGGACTCTGCCTGAAGGCCGGCAACGCCGCCATCCTCCGCGGCGGATCCGAGTCCCTGCGCTCCAACACCGTCATCCTCCGCGCCATGCTCTCCGCCGCGACCGGCGCGGGACTGCCCCGCGATGCCGTCCAACTCGTACCGACCTCCGATCGCGCCGCCGTCGACACCCTCCTCCGCATGGACGAGTCGATCGATCTCGTCATCCCGCGCGGCGGCGAGTCGCTCATCCGACATGTCGTCGAGCACGCCCGCATGCCCGTGCTCAAACACGACAAGGGCGTCTGTCACCTCTACGTCGACGCCGCCGCCGACCTCGACATGGCGACGCGCATCGCCCTCAACGCGAAGTGCCAACGCCCGGGCGTCTGCAACGCGATCGAAACCCTGCTCGTCCACCGCGATGTCGCCGACGACGCGCTGCCGATCCTGGGCGCCGCGCTGCGCTCGGCGGGCGTCGAACTCCGCGGCGACGACGCGACCCGCGCGATCCTGCCCGACGCGCTCGTCGCGACCGAGGACGACTGGACCGCGGAATACCTCGACCTCATTCTCGCCGTCCGCGTCGTGGATGATCTCGATGCCGCGATCGCCCATGTCAACACCTACGGGTCGCATCACAGCGACGCGATCGTGACCGCCGACGACGGCGCGGCGGCGCGGTTCCTGCGCGAGGTCGATTCCGCGACCGTCTACCACAACGCCTCGACACGGTTCACCGACGGGTCGCAGTTCGGGCTCGGCGCGGAGATCGGCATCTCGACGAACCGCCTGCACGCCCGCGGCCCATGCGGCGTCGACGCGCTCACGACCTACAAGTGGGTGATCCACGGCCGCGGCCAGGTTCGCGGATGAACGGTCGATCGCATCCGGTCACACCCACGCGTGCTCATGCAACCGGTTCCAGGGAACCAGTTCGACGTCCGGTCGGACATGCACCTCATCACCTCCATACGCCACGATCGCCGCACAGGGTCGACCCGGAACGGCGAGCAGGTCGCGGGCCCGTCGCACGCCATCGAAGTGGCGGACGGACGCGGTCTGCGCGGCCTTGACCTCCACGAGCGTGCGCCCGTCGGCACGATCGACGACAAGGTCCACCTCCACGGCGTTGCGATCGCGATAGAACGACAGCCCGGTGATCTCACCCCGGTTGGTTCGATGCTTGACGATCTCGGACACCACCCAGGTCTCGAAGATCGAGCCGCGCAGCGGATGGGTGCGCAACTGATCCGTCGTGCGAATCCTCAGGAGCCAGCACACCAGGCCGGCGTCATGGAAGTGAAGCCTCGGCATCTTCACGAGGCGCTTGCGCACGTTGCCGTGGAACGTCGGCAGGCGATAGGCGATGAAACTGGTCTCCAGCACGCTGAGCCAGGCCTTCGCGGTCGGCTGTGAGATGCCGCAATCGGCCGCGAGCGCGGAGTAGTTGAGCGACTGCGCCGTTCGACCCGCGCAGAGTTCGACGAACCGTTGGAAGGTCGTCAGGTCGCCGACCCGACTCATGGTGCGGACGTCTCGCTCGATGTACGTTCCGACGTACGCGCGAAGCCAGTCCGACGGGTCGAGATGCTGATCGAAGATGCGCGGGTAGCCGCCGGCGAGCAGGGTCGCGTCGAGCGTGTCGGGATGATCCGGGAATCGCATCACCTCGTTTCGTGCGAGCGGGAGGAGGTGAAGCACGGCGGACCGCCCGGCGAGCGATTGACTGACCGATTCGAGCAGGGCGAGGTTCTGCGAGCCGGTGAGGATCCACCGGCCCGGCCTCGGATCCACGTCGATGATGCCCTGCAGGTACGACGGGAGGTCGGGCGCCCGCTGCACTTCGTCGATGATCGCGCCGTCCGGATACCGGGCCAGAAACGCACGGGGATCATCGGTCGCGAACGATCGCGTATCCGGCGCCTCGAGGTTGGCGTACGGCAGGTCGGGGAACAGCCCACGACAGAGCGTCGACTTCCCGCTCTGGCGCGGGCCGGTGAGGGTGACCGCCGGGAATTGCCCGGCAGCCCTTCGAAGCTCGGCGGTCAGGTCGCGATCGATCATGAGCACAGCCTATGACGATTTCTGGCCAAATTCAAAATTGAATCTTGAATCTGACCATAACAACCGGCCTCACGGGCTTGTGGCGGCGGGTCTGCCGGTGGGCGAGCCGTCGCGCCGCATTCCGGGCAGGCGCCGGCAGCGAGTCCTCGGAGGTCGTACGCGCAGTGCACGCACAACCCGACGCGTCGGCGCATCACGCGGCGCACGCGCGAGCCGAGCAGAACCAGCACGCCGATCGCCGCCGCGTGCACGACCGTGTTCACGGCAAAGCCCGACCAGATCGGCCGCAGCGGGAGCGCGATGGAACGGACGGTCGAACCGTCGGGGTGCGCCCGCACCCGAATGCCGTCGAGGAGTTGATGGCCCGGCCGACCGACCACGCTCCGAAAGCCGCAATGCAACGCGAGCATCGGCCATCCGCGTGCATCCTCGTACAGACGCTCCGTCGGCGTCACCGACCGCGGCGGATTGTTGAGGCGACTCCAACTCGGGACAAGGTCCGGCCGCAATTGGGCCATCACGTCGGGCGGGCCCGCCGAACTCCGCGCTGAGTGTCCCATCGACCCGAACCGACGCGACTGGAGAACGCCCCAGACGTGGTCCGGATCCGCCGCATCCGGCATCACCACGCTGACCACTTTCACCGTCGGTCCACCCATTCGGCCTTCGTATCGGATGGTGAGTACGAGTGCCCACGCCAAGGCGACGTTCGTCGCCATGCCGGCCAGCAGGCATCGCAGAATCACCAAGACCCAGCGTCGCATGACACGATGATACGACGTGAATCACGACGCGACGCGGCTCCGCACGGAACCACGCCCCACGCCACGATCGCCCTCACCCGCCCGGCGTCGACGCCGGCGACAGCGACTCCAGCGCGCCGCGGGCCCAGGCATGCGTCGGATCGCGCATGAGGATCTCGTCGAGCACGAGCCGCGCCTCGTCTGATCGGCGCAGCGCCATGAGTATGCCCGCCCGGGTGACCAGCGGGTCGAGCGAGTCCGGCATGAACGCCGCCGCGGCATCGCAGGCCGCGAGCGCCTCGTCGCCGCGACCGAACCGGATGAGCGACGTCGCGCGCACGAGGTGCGCGGTGCCGTCGGGACGATCGGCACCGAGCGCGGCGTCGGCGGCGGCGATGGCGTCGTCGTAGCGCGTGAGATCGCGCAGGATGACCGCGCGCAACGTGTGCGATGTGCCGTCGCCGTCATCGAGCGCCACGAGCGCCTCCGCATGGGTCAGCGCGAGGTCCAGGCGCGACTGGCCGCGCGCGAGACTCGCGAGGTTCTTCAGCACGAGCGGATCGCGCGGACGACGCTGCCGCAGGGTCTCGCCCACGGCGTATGCTTCGGCATACCGACCGGCGCCGGCGAGCGCGACGAGGTGCGATTCGAGCGCCGCCGTGCTCCCCGAGGCGAGATACATCTCGCTCTCCATCGGATCCGGGACCGAGACATACCCCCGTCCGGGAATGGCCGACGCCCGCGCCGCGGCGAGCCGCGCCGCCTCGTCCTCGCCGAGACGCTGGCGCACCTGCGCAAGCAGCAGCCACGCGCCCTTGAGGTCGGGCGCGATGGCGACCGCGGCATCGAGATGCGTCGCCGCCGACCCCCAGTCCGACCGAGCCGCGCCGACCCGACCGAGACCGAAGGGACCGAGCCCGTCCTCCGGTCGCAATGCCGCGTACTGCGCGAACGCCGCGTCCGCGCCGTCGAGATCGCCGAGTTCGAGACGTGATTCGCCGAGCCGGTACTGGACCGCGGCCTGATCCGGTCGCAGCGCCGCCGCGCCGGCCAGCGCGACGACCGCCTCCTCGTGACGTCCGAGTTTCGCGAGACAGCGCCCGTGCAGACCGAGGTAGGCGAACGACGTCGCGTCGTGCTCGCGCAGTTCCCGATACAGCGGCTCGGCGGCAGTCAGGACCGCGTTCCCGTCGTAGATGATCGCCAGCCGCGTGAGGTTCGAGACGCTGCGCTCGGCGACGATCGCGACGACCGCGCCATGAATCGCCTCCATCGCCGCGGCATCCACATCGTGCACATCCGGCGGATCGGGCAGCCCGTGCGCGCGACAGAACGCGACGAACGCGCCGTGATCGATCTGCGCCTCGCGCGACCCGTCGGCGCGCGTCGTGAACGACAGCGGCGGCATCCCGTCGGGATCGACGACGTCCGCCGTCGTGATCGCCGCGTCGCTCGCCGCCGGCGGCGCGTCGTGGGACGGGCCGCCGCACCCGATCATGGCCGCGCCGAGCGCGGCGACCAGGGCGACCAGGGCGACTCGCGGAATGATCGTCATGGGGCAGCGGTCCTGCTTCGACGGACGAGGTCATGCACGCGGCCGACGTCCGTCGTCTCGAACCGCTCGACCATCCCATCGGGCCAACGGACCTCGATCTCCAGTGGTCCCCCGGTTTCGCCGAGTCCAAGCCGCACGACCGGGTCGCCGGAGCACAGATAGGCGCCGAGACGCGTGATGAAGCGGGTTTCCGTGCGGCCGACCATTGCGACGCGCACGCGGGCGCCGATGGCGTCGGGATTCGGGCCGTCCTGTCGGAGGCGCAGACCGATCCACGCGCCCCGATCGCCGTCCGGCGGCGGCCGGCCGCGGAGGAGGCGAACCGGACCCCGATTCGGCGTGAGCACGAGATCGATCCGTCCGTCGCCGTCGAGATCGCCGACCGCGAGCCCGCGGCCCATCTCGAGCGGGCCGGAGATCGCCGGACATGCGTCCGCCGGCAGCGCGGACCAGCGTCCGTTGTCGGCGAGGGCGATGCGGTCACGTTCGACGTATGGGCGGTCCGCATCGAGCGGCGTGGTGGGTCGCATGACGGCGCCGTTCGTGACGACGAGATCGTCATCGCCGTCACGATCGAGGTCTTCGAGCACGAGGCCGAACCCGGTGTCGGGCGTGCTCCACCGGCCGAGCCCGGCGACGGAGGTCGCGTCGGTGAAGAAGCCGCCGTCGTTGCGGTAGAAGGTATGCGTCTCGCCCGCGAGGTGGGTGATGAGCAGGTCGGGATCGCCGTCATCGTCGACATCGCGGCAGGCGACACCCATGCTCGCCTCGGGCGCGCCGCCGGCGTTCACGGCGCAGCCGAGGATGACGGCGCGATCCTCGAACGTGCCGTCGCCGCGATTGATCCACAGGGTGTTCGGATCGCCGTCGTTCGCGACGTAGACATCGAGGCGTCCGTCGTCGTCGAAGTCCGCGACGGCCAGACCCATCCCGCGCCGCGCGACGCCCGCGATGCCCGCCCGCGCCGTCGCGTCCTCGAACGTTCCGTCGCCGCGATTCACATAGAACCGGTCCTCGGCGCCGGTGTAGTTGGAGGGTCCGCAATAGTCCCGCGCGGAGCCGCGCGACCAGCAGACGGGATCGACCCCCGGCGCCCAGACGACGTAGTTCGCGAGGTAGAGATCGAGGTCGCCGTCGCCGTCGGCATCGAAGAACGCGGCCCCGAGTCCATACCCCCCATCGCCGAGTCCCGACGCGGCCGTCACATCCTCGAACCGTCCGTGACCGTCGTTGCGCAGGAGCACGTTCGGTCCAACGTTCGTCACGTAGAGATCGAGGTCGCCGTCGCCCTCGATGTCGACGACGAAGGAGCCCATGCCGTACCAGGTGTCGCCGGCGCCGCTCTCTTCGGAGATATCGACGAAGCGCCAGTCACCGTCGTTGCGGTAGAGGCGGTTGGCGCCGACGACGCCGGCGTCGAGCCCCGGGATGCGGCCGCCCTGCACGAGGTAGAGGTCGAGATCACCGTCTCCGTCGCAGTCGAACAGCGCGGCACCGGCGCCGATGGGTTCGGGATACGTGAAGTCGCCGGTGATGGTCGGGTCGTGGACGAACGTGACGCCGGTGCGGGCGGTGACGTCCTCGAACCAGGCCGGCGGGAGGTCCGTGGATGACGGCGCCGTGGCGGCGGCGTCGATGGTCGGGGGTTCCGGTGGTGCGTCGCCGGAGCCGCATCCCGCGGTGAGGAGGATCAGGCAGCACGAGCCGAGGATGGGTCGGATGGCGGACGTGCGCATCGGGCGGCGATTCTACTCGATGGGTGAATGCAAAGGACGACGCGGATCCCGGGGGGGACCCGCGTCGTGCGGTGAGCTTCAACCTCGAGTCACGGATCGGAGCCGATCACGTGCTCGCGGTGGTGGTGGTCGCGATCAGGCGCGACGACGACGGCCGCGGACCATGCCGGCGATGCCGAGCAGGGCGATGGCGCCGGGCGCGGGCACGGTGTAGGCGATGGAGACCTTGCCGATGGAGGTGACGTCGCCGCCGGCATCGTCGAAGATGCTGAGGGTCCAGTCGCCCGCGGCCCAGCCGCCGGTGGACCAGGAGTTCGCATCGTACGTGCCGCCGGGAGCGAACCCGGACGAGTCGTCGAACACGGTGAGGCCACCGGACTGGACGAAGGTGTAGGTGGCGGCGTTGGCGAGCGCGCCGCTGCCGGCCGCGAGGCCCATGTCGAAGTTGCCGCTGCCACCCTGGTCGACGTCGTCGAACATCAGGATGAACGTGTCGGCATTGGGCGCCGTGAGGACGATCTCGAGGTCGCCGCCCCAGGTGTGGGCGATATCGATGGCGATGCTGTCGATCGAAGCGACCGCGCCGAGCGCGAACGTATCGAGGACGACCTGGCCGGAGTCGATGCTGTCGACGTTGTACGAGGCGTTGTAGACATCCGCCGAAGCGGCGCTCGTCAGCGCGGCCATGGCGGCGAGCGCAAGGACCTTCTTCATCTTCTTCTTCTCCTCTTGGATGCTTGCAGACCGGTGCGTGCGCCCGAACCTCGGTACGGGAGCACGACTCCATCTCGGGCCGGACCGGGTGCCACGCGACACCCGAACCAGTTCGAACCGAACGAACACCGTCCGCTCGGGATCAAAACCACCTTCATCGATGAGATGGCCCGACCAGACCATACCCCAGCGATGTGCCGCCGCAAGAGACGATTTGATGAATCAGCATATGAATATACGAACGGGCCCGGGGGGCTCGCGGTTATCGGTCCGCGGCGGGGCGGGAGGCACGTATCCGCCTATCGCCAGACATCTTCCGCTCGCGACCGCGCACCCGCGGCAACGCCTCGGCCGGGTCCGTGAACGCACCTCACCCCACCCCGTTCCCGGCTCGGCATCGCCGGATGCACCCGGTTCAGGCCGGCCCGCCCGGTCCGCCGAACCGTCGGAGGGACAGGAAGTCGATGGCGTGACCCGTCCGTCCCGTCGTCGCGAGGTCGGCGACGATCTCCCCCACCACCGGCGCGAAATTGAAGCCGTGTCCACTGAAGCCCGTCGCGATCGTCACGTTCGCATGGGCGGGATGCCGATCGATGATGAAGTGCGCGTCCGGCGTGTTCGCGTACAGACACGTGCGAATGCCGAGCAGCGGACCGTTCGCGTCCGGAATGAACCGCTCGAGGCACGGGCGGAAGTCCGCTTCGTCCGCCGCCGTGATCGCCCGATCCACCGTGTCCGGCGTCGTCGGTACCGCGGGATAGTGGTGCGCCAGCTTGAATCCCGGCGCACCGTCCACCAGCGGGAAGCCGTACCACGGCGTGCCGTCCGGCGTGTCGATCGCCCACGCGGGACACACGCCGAGTTCGAACCGCCCGGGCCGGAGCGGCCAGACCCAGCCGAGCACCTGACGCGTCACCGTCACCGGCAGACCAGCATCCCGCATGATCGCCGAGGACCACCCGCCGCCCGCGAACACCAGACGACGCGCCCGGAACGTCCCCCGGTGCGTCGTCACCGTCGCCCCCGACCCGTCCGCGGTCCAGGCCGTCGCAGGCTCGTGCGCCCGCAGTTCCGCGCCTGCGCGGCAGGCGAGTTCGGCGAACGTCGACACGGCGCGCTCCGCATACAGCACGCCTGCACACGGCTCGTACAACCCGATGTGATCCTCGGGCAGACGGAACTGCGGATATCGCGCCGCCATCGTCGCGTGGTCGAGCATCTCGTGATCGATGCCGTGCCGCGCCGCCGCGGTGCGGGCGGCCTCGACGAACTCCCGTCCCGCCGCCGCCATGTACAACCCGCCCGTCTGGTGGAAGAGGCGCCGGCCGGTGTGCTGCTGCGTCGCGTGCCAGCCGTCGAACGCGGCGCGGAGGAGCGGCACGTAGTCGGGATGTTCGTAATAACACAGGCGGAACATGCGGGTGTCGCCGTGCGAGCCGCCGCGATGGTTCGGGATGTCGTAGCGGTCGAGTCCGAGAACCCGGACGCCCCGGCGGGCAAGGGCGGCGGCGCTCACGGCGCCCATGATGCCGACGCCGACGACGATGACGTCGTACTCGGTGGTCACGGCCACGTCCTCCGCGAGGTCCGATACGGTCGGTGTTCGCGCCGCCGTCCGCGGCATCGACCGTCACAACCGGATCCCGGGCGGATGATACCGAGGTCGGGCGCCGGCCCGAGGGTCGCGGGAATGGGATCCTTGGGACATGGTGAACGATGCCGTCATTGCGAACCTTCGTGCCGCGGCGGAAGCGGACCATGGTCTCGCCGACCCTCGATCGAGCGAGCGGGTGCCGTGTCCGTGCGAGCTCATGGTGCGCTGGCTGCATGCGCCGGAGTGCCCGACGCGGTACGAGATCCTGGACGTCGGCAACGGCGGGTTCCGGATCCGGCACACGCTGCCGGTCCTCGAGGGGATGGTCGGCGTCGCGGTGAAACTGCTCCCGACCGGCGAGGCGATCAACCGCTGCGTGCGGGTCGTGTGGGTGGATCGTCCGGTCGGTCACGAGCCGGGCGAGGCCGGCCTCGAGTACATCTGAACGGGATCCGCATGACACCGATGGAGCCGGAGACGGCGGCGCGGCGGCGCGCGCCGTGACCGTCGGGCACGGACCGGCGATCACCGAACCCTGCCGGACTCTTGACGATGTCCTAACATGGCGGCGATAGCATGCTCGGACATGAAGAGTCTGACCGCACCCAGTCGATCGGGAACGAAGAGCGTGGCACGCGCGGACGTGATCGTGGTTGAGGACGAGCCGGACATCGGCGAGTTGATCCGCTTTCACGTCGGGCGCGAGGGTCTGGAGGCGAAGGTCATCCAGTCCGGTCGCGTCGCGCTGGCGGAGATCCGCGCCCAGCCGCCGTCACTCGTCATCCTCGATCTCATGCTCCCGGACCTCGACGGGCTGGAGATCTGCCGGCGTCTGAAGTGGGACGAAGCGACGCGGGCGGTTCCGATCCTCATCGTGTCCGCGAAGGGCGAGGAATCCGACATCGTCGCCGGGCTCGAACTCGGCGCCGACGACTACGTCACGAAGCCCTTCAGTCCGAAGGTGCTCATGGCCCGCATGAAGAACATCATCCGTCGGCGCGACCAGGTCAACGAACCGGACGGCGGCGGAAGCACCTGCCTGCGGCTCGCGGGCGGGCGGCTCGTGATCGACCTCGACCGTCACGTCGTCACCGCCGCCGACGCGCCGATCGAACTCACCCGCACCGAGTTCGAGATCCTCCGCTGTCTCGCGACGCGTCCCGGCTTCGTGCGCACCCGCGACCAGATCATCGCCGCCGTGCACGGCGAGCACACCGTGCTCATGAGCCGCACGGTCGACGTGCACGTCACCGCCATCCGGCGCAAGCTCGGGGCGCTCGGCGCGATGGTGCAGACGGTCCGAGGCGTCGGCTACCGGCTCGAGGAGTCGACCGGCGACGCCGGGTAGACATGCCCCGCATCCCTCGCACACTCCTCTGGCGTCTCGGCCTCACCCTCGTGCTCGCCGAGATGCTGGTCACGGTGGTCCTCGGCGCGGTCCTGTTCGCACGCGCCCGGGACCTCACCGCCGAGCGCATCGAGTCCGAGTTGCGCCGCCTCACGCCGGTGCTCGCGGCGGCGTACGAGCCGCTGCTCGGCGACGAGTCGAACGTTCGCCGACGCGTCGCGCAGGATGCGTCGTCGCTCGGCATGCGCCTGACCGTCGTCGCCGCCGACGGACGCGTGATCGCCGACTCGGAACGCGCGCCGGACGCGATGGAGAACCACCTCGCCCGACCCGAGGTGCAGCAGGCGCTGCGCGACGGCAGCGGACGCGCGGTGCGCACCAGCGCCTCCGTCGGACGACGCATGCTCTACCGCGCCGCCGTGATCCGAACCGACGACGACGTCCAAGGAATCATGCGGACCGCCGTGCCCACGGACGAGGTCGAGGCGGCCTTCGGCGGCACGGCGCGGCTCATCATCGTCGGCGGACTCGCGTCCATGCTCGCGACCATCATCGTCATCGCCTTCCTCTCCGGTCGTCTCAGCCGCCAGATCCGCGGACTCGCCGACGGTGCCGCCCGGTTCGCCGACGGCGACCTCGACTACCGCGTCCCCCGGCCGCGCCCGACCGAACTCGCGCACCTCGCCCAGTCCCTGAACCGCATGGCCCGCCAGCTCCAGCAGCGGATCCGCGAGCTCCAGGCCCGCGAGCAGGAGCAGCAGGCGATCCTCCAGTCGATGAGCAACGGCGTCATCGCGCTCGATGCGAATCGACACATCATCAACCTCAACCGGGCGGCCGCGCGATTGCTGCATCTCGACGCGACGAGGGTCCGCGGCCGACTCGTGCACGAAGTCATCCGGCAGCACGACCTGCACCGGCTCGTGGAGCGGACGTTCACGGAGGGTCGGCACGATCCGGTCGAGATCCGCTTCCAGGGCGATCCGCCGGTGGTCGTGCAGGCGGTCGCGGAGACGCTGGCGAGCGCGGACGTCGATGCCGCGCCGGGCGTGCTCGTCGTGATCAACGACATGACGCAGATCCGGCGCCTCGAGACGCTCCGCAGCGACTTCGCCGCGAACGTGTCGCACGAACTCCGCACGCCGATCACGAACATGATGGGGTACATCGAGACGCTGCAGGAGACCGGCTGGGACGATGCGGAGCGTTCGACGACGTTCCTCGACATCATCGCCCGCAACTGCGGACGACTGGCCGCGATCGTCGAGGACATCCTCGCCCTCACCCGTCTCGAACAGCCCGGCGTGCGCGACGTCATCCAGCGGACGCCGACGACGCTCATGGATCTCGTGCACGCCGTGATCGACGCCCATCACGACGCCGCGACCGCGAAGAGCATGACCGTGCACGCGACCGGCGACGAGACGCTGAGCGCGCTCGTACACCCGCAACTCCTCGACCAGGCGCTCGGCAACCTCCTGTCCAACGCCATCCGGTACAGCCCGGCCGGGACGTCGGTCACGATCCGGGTGGAGACGATCGACGACGAGGACCTCGGCGCCGCGGCGTCGATCGCGGTCGTCGACGAGGGCCCGGGCATTCCCGTGTCCCACCAGGCGCGATTGTTCGAACGGTTCTATCGCGTCGACAAGGCCCGCAGCCGCGAACTCGGCGGAACCGGCCTCGGACTCGCCATCGTCAAGCACGTCGCCCTCGCCCACGGGGGACGCGTGTCCGTGACGAGCGCGCCCGGACGCGGCAGCGTGTTCCGGATCGTCCTCCCGCGCGACGACGCGGCGCGTCGGACGGGCACGGAATCCAAGCGAAACTGAATGGTCCCTTATCACGACGTGAGCGCGGCCGCCGGATGCTGCCCGCCGTGGCCATGGACACCATTCCCATCCTCGTCAAGAGAGTTCACCGAATGCATACGTACAGAGTACTGACGGCCGCGGCCGTCGGCGGAATCCTCGCCTCGTCGGCCCTCGGCGCCGGCGACCCGACGGTCGAAGCCCTTCAGCAGCGTGTCACGGACATGGAGCGGACGATCCGAACGCTCGAGCGTCAGGTCGCGCCCGACGCGCCGCTGAGCGAAGCGCGGGCGGCCGAGGTCCGGGCGCTCGTCGCGGATCTCGTGTCCGACGCCGATCAGCGAGCGACCTTCCAGGGGTCCGGCAGCACGTCGGGCTTCGACGGCGGGTTCTTCATCGCCAGTCCCGACGGCAACTTCAAGCTGAAGATGAACGGACAGATCCAGATCCGCTACGTCTGGACCAGCCAGGACGACAGCCCGACCGACGACCACCGTGCCGGCTTCGAGAACCGGCGCACGAAGCTCAAGTTCAAGGGTCACGTCGTGGATCCGACGTGGGAGTACGGCATCACGATGGCGTTCTCCAACTCCGACGGCGCGGCCGGCCTCGAGGACGCGTTCATCATGAAGGACCTCGAGAACGGCTGGACGATCAAGGTCGGACAGTTCAAGCTGCCCTTCCTCCGCGAGGAACTCGTCTCGAGCTCCGCCCAGCAGGCGGTCGAGCGCTCGCTCGTGAACGAGCGCTTCAACCAGGACTTCGCGCAGGGCATCGAGCTCGGCTGGGAGGCGAACGACCAGTGGCACTTCGCGTTCGACTTCAGCGACGGCTTCGGGTCGCGCAACACGCGGGCCGCGTCGGCGAACACGACCGACACCGAGTATGCCTTCACCGCCCGGGCCGAATACCTCGCGAGCGGCTCGTGGAAGCAGTTCAAGGACCTCTCCGCGGCCCGCGGGCAGGAGACCGGCGTTCTCCTGGGCGCGGCCGCGCACTACCAGAAGGATGATTTCGGCAACAGCGCCGGACCCGAGGTGGAGCGGTTCACGTGGACGGTCGACGCGTCGGCGGAGTTCGACGGCTGGAACCTGTTCGGGTACGTCGTCGGCAACCACCTCAGCGCCGACGGTGCCGCGGACTCCGACCAGTTCGGCGTCGTCGTGCAGGGCGGCGTCTACCTGAGCGAGGCGCTGGAGGTCTTCGCTCGCTACGAGTGGGGCGACGACGATTCCTCCGCCGACGACCTGAGCGTCATCACCGTCGGCCTCAACCAGCACTACAACACGTACCTCAAGGCGTCGGTCGACTTCGGCTACGCCCTGAACGAGGTGACCGGTTCGTGGGACAGCGATTCCGCGGGCTGGCGGACCGACGGCGCGGGTCAGGACGGGCAGTTCGTCGCCCGGGCCCAGATCCAGCTCCTGTTCTGATCAACCCACCCGACGGGCGGAACGACGGAATGTCGCCCGCCCGACCACACGCGCACGGTCGACCGGAGACCCCCGGTCGGCCGCGTCGCGTGACGGCGGCGTCAGTCTTTGCGCGATCCTGCCCGGAGCGTTAGCGCAATCTGAACCGGGGTTCGGGATGCTGTGCGCACCTGCACCGAACGGCGTCGCATCCACGTCCATGCCCCTGCCCCAGGTCATCCCATGGCCCAGACAAGGAATCCCCTGATGTTCACCCGAGTGACCGCCTCGCTCGCCGCCGCGATGACGCTCGCCGGCACGATCTGCCTGGTCTCCTGCACCGACGCGCCGGCGCCCGGCGCCGCGGGCGAGTCCCGCAGTCGGGCCGCCCGTCTCGAAGGGGAGATCAAGATCGACGGATCCTCGACGGTCTACCCGATCACCGAGGCCGTCGCCGAGGAGTTCAGGAAGGTCGCGCCGCGCGTGAACGTCACGGTCGGCGTCTCCGGCACGGGCGGCGGCTTCAAGCGGTTCACGAAGAACGACACCGACATCTCCGACGCCTCCCGCCCGATCAAGGACTCCGAGTTCAGGATCGCCAGGGAGAACAAGGTCGAGTTCATCGAGATCCCGGTCGCCTACGACGGCCTCACCATCGTCGTCAACCACGACAACACGTGGGCCACGTCGCTCACCGTCGATGACCTCCGGAAGATCTTCCTCGACGGCACCATGGCCTACTCGTGGAAGGACGTGAACGCGTCGTACCCCGACGTGCCGATCAAGATCTACGCCCCCGGAACGGACTCGGGCACCTTCGACTACTTCAAGGAGGTCGTCGCGGGCAAGGCCGGCACCATCCGCAGCGACATGTCGGTCTCCGAGGACGACAACGTGCTCGTGCGCGGCGTCATGGGCGACCAGGGCGCGATCGGCTTCTTCGGGTGCTCGTATTACTTCGAGTACCAGGACAAGCTCCGCGCGGTCGCCATCGTCAATCCCGCGACGACGGCCGCCGTGATTCCGACGACCGACACCATCGAGGACGGCACCTACGCACCGTTCAGCCGCCCGCTGCTCATCTACGTGAACGCCGTCGCGGCGAAGCGACCCGAGGTGAAGGCGTTCGTCGAGTTCTATCTCCGCAAGGCGCCGGAACTCGTCACCGAGGTGAAGTACGTGCAGCTCCCGAAGGCCGCGTACGACCTTGCCCGCGCGAACCTCAAGGGCGGCGTCACCGGCACGTACTTCATGGATGACACGATGGAGAAGCGCTCGGGCGCCCTGGGCGCGCTCTTCACGCCCGAGGCGAAGCCGACCCGCTGAGGTCCCCACCGACCGCATGTCTCGGCGGCATCGTTCCGACCGGCGCGGTGGTCGAGCCCGATCCCCCATTCCGGACGCGCCCTGACGGCCGCGTCCGGCCCTCCTTCCAGTACCATTCGCCTGACCGTGCGTCCGATCACTCCGACCCCGACCGAGAGCGTCCATGACCACCATCACGCCGTCGGCCTCGACCTCCTCCGACCTGACGATCGGGCGTCCGCGGTCGCGGCGGGCTCGGCGGGTGAGCGAGTCGCTGATCGAGTCGGTCCTCGCGTCGTGCGGCGGCTTCTCGATTCTCACGACGATCGCGATCCTCGTGGTGCTCACGACGGAGACGGTACGGTTCTTCGGTCAGGACGAGGTGTCGGTCGGCGAGTTCCTGTTCACCGGCGAGTGGAATCCGCTGCTCGGCGAGACGAAGCACTTCGGCATCTGGCCGCTGATCTGGGGCACGATGCTCGTGACCGTGATCGCGATGCTGCTCGCGCTCCCGCTGGGGTTCCTGACCGCGATCTTTCTGAGCGAGTACGCACCGCGTCGCGTGCGCTCGGTGCTCAAGCCGGTGCTGGAGATCCTCGCCGGCGTGCCGACGGTCGTGTACGGGTTCTTCGCTCTCACCGTCATCACGCCCGGCCTCATGGCGATCGGTGACTTCAACACGTACAACGCGACGAGCGCCGGGCTCGCCGTCGGCATCATGTGCCTCCCGATCGTCTGCTCGATGAGCGAGGACGCCCTCCAGGCCGTCCCCCGCAGTCTCCGCGCCGGTGCCTACGCCCTCGGGGGCACGAAGTTCGATGCGACGGTGAAGGTCGTGTTTCCCGCGGCCCTGTCGGGCGTGATCGCCGCGTCGCTGCTCGCCATCGCGCGGGCGGTCGGCGAGACGATGATCGTCGCCCTCGCCGCCGGCGGTCTCGCCCGCCTGTGGAGTTCACCGACCGAGCAGACGCAGACGATGACGGCGTACATGGTGCAGATCTTCCTCGGCGACGTGTCGAATCACGGCGTCGAGTACTTCTCCGCCTACGCCGTCGCCGCGACCCTCTTCGTCATCACCCTGTCGCTCACCATCATCGGGCATCGCGTCCGCGTCCGGTTCCGGGAGGTCTACGAGTGACCCGCGCCTTCCGTCCCGATCCGAAGGCCCGCGCCCGGCGCGTGCGCACGAACCGCATCTTCGTCGGGCTCTGTCTCGCCGCGACCGGCTTCTCGATCATCAGCCTCGGCGTGCTGCTCGTGACGATCGGCCTGTCGGGCGCGGGACAACTGTGGGGACTCGACCGCGACGCCCGCGACGCGGCGATGGCGCCGCAGACGCTGGAGGCGACGACGGATTTCGGCGTGCTCGATCGAGTCGACTGGGCGCAGGCCGCGTCCGACCTCGACCTCCCGGCGCTCGCGTCCCTCGCCCGCGTCGACTTCGCCGCGCTCGGCACGGGACCGCAGGATCTGTGGTACGCGCCGGAGATCGCCGACGTCGACTGGAGCGAGGTTCACGCGTCGCCGCCGCTCGAGGACGTCGAGACCTTGGCGGGTCTGGACTGGGCGACGATCGTGGAGCGGGTGCGCACGCCCGGCGCCGGCCGGCTCGCGGCGACGGTGCGTCATTCGCGCCTCGGGTCGTTCCTGTTCTCGGCCCCGTCGCGCAAGCCGGAGCAGGCGGGCATCTGGCCACCGCTCATCGGCACGGTATGGATCTGCGTCGTCTGCGCCTTCTTCGCGCTGCCGATCGGCGTCGGCACGGCGGTGTTCCTCGAGGAGTACAAGCCGCACGGCCGCACGCTGCGACGTCTGCACGGCTTCATCCAGTTGAACATCTCGAATCTCGCGGGCGTGCCGTCGATCGTGTACGGCATCATCGGCCTGACGGCGTTCGTGGGCATGTTCGGCATCGTCGCGATGAGCGCGCCCATCGAGATCGGCGATCCGGACGCGTGGTATCACCTGCGGATTCCGTTCGGACGCAGCGTGCTGGCAGGCGGGCTGACCCTCATGCTCGTGATCCTGCCGATCGTGATCATCTCCACGCAGGAGGCGCTGCGGGCCGTGCCCGATTCGCTGCGACAGGGATCGCTCGCGCTCGGCGCGACCCGGTGGCAGACGATCCGGGGGACGACGCTTCCCGCGGCGGTGCCGGGGATCATGACCGGCGCCATCCTCGCGATGAGCCGCGCGATCGGAGAGGCGGCGCCCGTGCTCGTCGTGTGCGGCACGGTGTTCATCCTGTCGTCGCCGTCGAACCTGATGGGCGATTTCACCGCGCTCCCGCTGCAGATCTACAACTGGGCGGGTCGCCCGCAGGCCGGGTTTCACGCGATCGCCGCGTCCGGCATCATCATCCTGCTGGTCGTGCTGTTGACCTTCAACGCGGCGGCCATCATCATCCGGCAGAAGTTCCAGAAGCCGCTCCAATGAACAGCGATCACGCCGTGCGAGAGGTTCCGAACGTGTCCCAGGCCGAACCCCCGACGCCGCCGACCACGCCCCGCCACCCGGCGCCGGACGCGTCGACCCCCACCGTCGTGCCGACGATGCGACCCGTCGTCGAGTCGCTGGGCGAGGACCTCTCGATCCTGCCGACGGCGATCAAGGTCCGTTCCTTCAACGCCTGGTACGGCGACTTCCAGGCG
>JAGQOI010000276.1 GCA_020427625.1 Phycisphaerales bacterium
CGTCGAGGCGCCCGGGCCGGCCCCGGCCGCTCCGAGCCGGACGCTCGCCAGCCGCCCCGCGGCACCCAGGGCGAGCGCGACGACGCCGGCGACGATCAGGATCCGGAACCAGCTTGTCCTGACCATCCACACCACCTCGACGCAGGGGCTCGACACGAATCGACGCGGCTGGTTGCGACCCCGGTCCCGCCGGGCCTCGCCTCCACCGGGGCAGACAATACCATGCGCGCCGATGATTTCAAGATATACTGGTCGGCAATTCGTGAGATGATGCGGGACCTCGCTCCCCGTGGGGGCGGACGCCGACGACAGACAGGACGTGTTGAGATGCCGATCAGCGGACTGGTGCTGACCCTTGCCGACGACCACGACGACCGCCGCGCGGCCCTGCGCGCGCTGCGGGCGTGCGGCGCGTTCGAACTCGGCGCCGACGACGATCGTCGCGTGCCCGCCGTCATGGAGACCCGGTCCGACGACGAGCAGCGCCGCTGGTGGCGCTGGCTCGACGACCTCCGAGGCGTGCATCACGTGGACGTCGTCTTCGTCTCGTTCGACGACGATCCCGCGGCCCGTTCGGCCGAAGCAGAACATGACCATGATCACGGCGCCGCGGCGCCGACGCGCCGGTGCGAACCGGCGCGCGAGGAGTGCACGCATCCATGAACACGACGCATGATCGACGGACGTTCCTGCGGACGACGGCGATGGCCGCGGCGACCGCCGCGGTCGCGGGCGGCCGCACCACGCACGCCCTGCCGCTCTTCGAGGAGTCGTCCGGCATTCGTTGGGACAAGGCCCCCTGCCGCTTCTGCGGCACCGGCTGTCACGTGCAGGTCGGCGTCGAGGACGGGCGCGTCGTCGCCATCGCCGGCGATCAGCAGGCCGACGTCAACAAGGGTCTGCTGTGCGTCAAGGGGTATCACGTCGGCATGATCCTCTACGGCGAGGACCGCCTCACGCGTCCCCTGCTCCGACGCGGCGACGCGTACGAGCCGATCTCGTGGGACGAGGCGATCGACGTCGTCGCCCGGCGCATCATGAAGGCGCCGGAGCGCTTCGCGATGTACGGCTCGGGACAGTGGACCATCCCCGAGGGCTATGCCGCCCAGAAGTTCATGAAGGGCGGACTCGCCAACAACCACATCGATCCCAACGCGCGCCTCTGCATGGCGTCCGCCGTCACCGGGTTCCTCGCGACCTACGGCGTCGACGAGCCGGCGGGCTGCTACGCCGACCTCGACGAGTGCGACGTGCTCATCACCTGGGGCAACAATCCCGCCGAGATGCACCCCGTGCTCTTCTCGCGGATCATCGATCGTCGCTCGCGCGGCGAGTCGGTCCGCCTCATCGACATCGGCACCCGCCGCACGCGCACCACCGAGCAGGCCCAGGACTTCCTGCTCATGAATCCCCACGGCGACGTGCCCATCGCGCTGGGCATCTGCCACCTGCTCATCGAGAACGGCACCTACGACCGCGACTTCGTCGAACGACACTGCAACTTCCGCGCGCCGCAGGCCGACACGCCGACCCTCACCGGCGAAGCGATTCCGTTCGAGGAGTACAAGCGCCGCATCGCCCGCTACACGCCGGAGCATGTCGAGACGCTCTCCGGCGTCCCGGCCGCGCAGATCCGCATGCTCGCCGATCTCTTCGGCAACCGCGACCTCCGCATCACGAGCCTGTGGTGCATGGGAATGAACCAGCACACGATGGGCACGGCCGTGAACTCGCTCGTGCACGGCGTGCACCTGCTCAGCGGGCACTTCGGCCGACCCGGCGATGCGCCGACGAGCCTCACCGGCCAACCGTCGGCCTGCGGCACGGTGCGCGAGGTCGGGACGCTCGCCCACGCGCTCCCCGGCGGCCGGGTCGTCACCGATCCCGAGCACCGGGCGCAG
>JAGQOI010000277.1 GCA_020427625.1 Phycisphaerales bacterium
GAACACGGCGCGACCCTCGATGTAGCCGGTGAAGTTCAGGCGCTGGTCGGCGCGGAGGCGGTCGCGGGCCTCCTTCATCTCGGCGGTGCCCTTCTGCTCCTCGCCGCCGACGTTCATGAGGGCGATGCGGGGATGGTCGATGCCGAGGATGCGCCGGGCGTACACGGCGCCCATGACGCCGTACTGCGCGAGGTGGATCGCCTTCGGTTCGATGTTCGCGCCGACGTCGATGAGGACGATCGGTCCGGCGAACGTCGGGACGGTGACGGCGATGCCCGGACGGTGCACGCCGGGCAGGCGTCGCATGTACATCTGGGCCGCCGAGACGCAGGCGCCGGTGTTGCCGGCGGAGACGATCGCGTCGAGCATGGCCAGGCCGCGCTTCTCGGCCTTCTTCGCGGTCGCCAGTTCGGCGAGCACGGTGATGGAGCTGTCCTTCTTGGTGCGGACGGCTTCGACGGGCGGCTCGTCCATCGCGATGACCTCGGTCGTCGCGACGATCTCGATCCGCGGGTCGGTGACCGTGTTGGCGTCGATCCAGCGTCGGATGACGTCGCCGTCGCCGACGAGGACGAGGCCGTCATCGGCGGCAAGATCGCTCAGCGCCGCCAGCGCGCCGTCAAGGACCGCGTCGGGGGCATGATCGCCGCCCATGACGTCCAGACCGACGCGCATGGGATCAGTTGTCCTTGCCGGTCGGGATCAGCAGGCCGGGCCGGACGAACCCGCAGCCCGCGCACTGGACATGGGGACGCTTCGCCGCGCCGCAGTTCGGGCACAGCACGGGCTGCGACGCCCGCAGGGCCTGATGGGCCCGTCGCTTGCGCTTCCGGCTCGGGGACGTGCGAAATGCTGGAACGGGCATGGGTGCAAACCCCTGTCTGGTGGTGATCAGGCCGTGACCGCGCCCGTCGGGTCAGCGCGCGGCAAGTGGGGGAATGTACGGGCCGACGCCCGCGTTGTCAAGGCGATCCCGGCACCCGACCATGCCCGTCCGCCCGGTCGATCCGGCGCGCAACGTCCTGCCGCGGCTCGGGTTCTAGCCGAGCACCCGGTGACTCAGCGGGTCGATGAGCCACAGCCAGTCGTCGAAGAGGAACTCCAGCCGGATCGACAGCAGGGCGATGCGGCCCATGACCGTGTAGCCGAACGCGGCTCCGAAGGTGATCATCAGGAACCAGATCCCGACCCGCGCCGTCTTCCCGACGACGCCCTTGTGTTCGATCGAGAAGAAGAAGTACACGAGGCACGTGAGCACGCCCACGAGCAGCGTCAGGTTCTTCAGCGACTGCCAGGGATCGAAGACGTCCAGGCCGGTCGCCGGGTCGGGGGTGAGGACGTACATGGAGTCGATGCTGTTGCGGATCTGCGAGAGGAAGTCGCCGTGCAGGAAGCCGAGCAGGCGGATGCCGCAGAAGACGCCGATGATGAACGCCATCGGCCAGCGCGAGATCCAGCCGCCGACCGGCGCGAGACGCCAGAGCAGCATGATGCCGAGGATGAGCGGGACGAGGTACATCCACTGCGTCTCGCCGGAGACGCCGGGCAGGAACATCGCCTGGATCGTGTCGGGCGCGAGCTTGCCGAGAAGGTTCGGGACGATCGTGTCCCAGAAGCCGACGACCATCCAGTAGGCCGCGGACACGCCGACGACGATGGCCTCCGCCGTCTTGTAGAACGGGTTGTCGCGGTAGA
>JAGQOI010000278.1 GCA_020427625.1 Phycisphaerales bacterium
ATCGCCGCCTGGAAGGCGTCGATCGCATCGATCGCGAGCGTCGCGCGACCGTCCGCGCGGCCTCGCTGCTCGTCCGCCGTCATCCGCGCCCGCTCGGCCTGCACCCACAGCATCGCGATCGTGATGACGCCGCCCGTCACGAGCAGCGCAAAGACCGCCGCGACCGTGACGCCGCGCCGATACCGACGCACGAACTTCCCCATCCGGTACCGTGCGCTCGGCGGGCCGGCGAGCACGGGTTCGTGGCTCAGGTGACGGCGCAGATCGTCGGCGAAACTGCTCGCGGAGTCGTAGCGGCGCGTGCGATCCTTGTCGAGCGCCTTCATGACGATCCAGTCGAGGTCCCCGCGCAGGGCGCGACCGAGATGGGTCGGGTCCGTGCGCCGGTGACGCGCGATGACCTCCAGCGACGAGCCGCCCGTCGCGACCGCGGCCGATGCCGGCGGCGCCGTCTGCACCGTCGGCGCATCGGCCGGCGTCGGCACCGTCGAGGTCGCCGGACGCGACGCGAGCGCACCGACCCGCGTGCTCGGGCGCGGCGGGTCCTCCTCGCGGATGATGCGCTGGATCTCCGCGAGTCCGGCCCGGCGCAGCGCGGCCGGGTCGAAGGGCGTCGTGCCCGTGAGCAGTTCGTACAGCAGCACGCCGAGCGAGTAGATGTCGCTGCGGGTGTCGATGTCGAGCGCCGACGGATCGGCCTGCTCCGGACTCATGTACGCGGGCGTGCCGATGAACTGGCCGAACTCGGTGAACATCGTCTGTTCGGTGAGGTGCTGGTTCGTCGCCTTCGCGATCCCGAAGTCGATCACCTTCGGCACCGGCCGCCCGTCGTGCATCGTCACGAGCACGTTCGACGGCTTGATGTCCCGGTGGATGATGCCCTTCTGGTGGGCGTGCTGCACGGCCTGGCAGGTCTCGACGAACAGGGCGATCCGTTCCTCCGCCGAGAGGCGCTGGGTGTCGCAGTAGTCCGTGATCGGCACGCCGCGGACGAGCTCCATGACGAAGTACGGTCGCCCGCGATCCGTCGCGCCGGCGTCGAAGACCTTCGCGATGCCCGGGTGATCCATCATCGCCAGGGCCTGGCGCTCCGCCTCGAAGCGGGCGACGATCTGGCGCGTGTCCATGCCCGGCTTGATGATCTTCAGCGCGACGCGCCGACGCACCGGCTCCTCCTGCTCGGCCATGTACACCGAACCGAACCCGCCCTCGCCCAGCAACTGGACGATGCGGTACCGGTCGATCCGTGACCCGATGCCCGTGCCCGGCTGCGCGACCACCGTGTCGCCGGGCGCCATGATCTCCGTCGGCTCCGACGCCGACGGTCCGCTCGACGCGACGAGGTCGTGCACGCGCAGGCGCAGGGCCTCGTCGGCGCCGCACGCGGCGTCGAGATAGGCGCCTCGCTCCGATTCCGGAAGTCCGGCCGCGTGCTCGGCGATTCGTTGAGCACGGTCCCCGCCCGCGTCACCCATGTCCGACCCCCTTCGTCACCGTGCGTCGGTCGCCCGAACGGCGACGTCGTGGATCGGGAAGCCGTCCGCCGCGCGCAGACGTGCACCGAACTGCCAGTCGCCCGACCCCTGCGTGATCTTCAGCATGAGCACGTTGTCGCCCGCCCGCAGCGGCAGGACGACCACGTCCTCGTTCAGCGTGAACCCCCGCGCCACATCGCGGTCGTGCACGAGCACGTCGTTCAGCCACACCCGCACGCCGTCGTCGCTGCCGAGTTCGAGCCGCACCGTCTGCGCGGCCGAGGCGTGAACGATCGTCCGTGCGTACGCGCACCGGTGGTCGCCGCCGTAGACCTTGAGCAGATCGACGATGCCCGGATCGCGGATCGTCGCGGGCGGGACCGGCGCCCAACCGTCGAACCCGCCCGCCCGCTCCGGCGGGAACGCGAAGGCGTGCATCCCGCCCGACGCCGCCTCGGCCGGGTACGGTCCCGCGACGAGCCAGGCGGTGATGAACCCTTCCCTCGCGTCGAGACGCGCGATCGCATCACCCGCCACCCGGCGCGTCGCCTCGTCGTCGCGAGGACGCGCCTCGAGCACCGCGCCGACGGCGCGACGCGAGGCGTCCCGATCGTCGAGACGCATCGCCAGATCGATCGCGATCGCCGCCGCGTCGGCGCCAAGATCCGGATCGGCGACCCGGTCGAGCACGAGCGGAAGAAGATCCGGGTCGCCGAGCGCCGACACCGCCGCCAGCGCGTCGCGACGAACGGCGACGCTCGTCGCCTCCCGCATCGCCGCGCCGAGCAGCGCGGCATGGTCGACGTCGGTGCGCCAGTCGGCGAGGCGCGAGAGCGCCAGGTGCGCGGCCGCGCGCCGATCGGCGCTCGTGCCGCGCTGACCGACCGCCTCCAGCACCTCCCGCGCGGCCGTCGCGCCGCGCTGTCCGAGGAGTTCGATGGCGAGGAGGGCGACGGTGTCGTCATCCGATCCGGCGGCGAGGATCAGGCCGCGATCGACGCCCGGCGCGTTCATCGTGTCGAGACGCGTGCGCGCCGCCTCGCCGCCCGCCGACGCCGCCCTGAGCAGGTGATCGACCTCGTCGCCGACCAGCGCCCGTCGTGCATCCTCGCCGGGAATGACCGCGAGCGCATAGCGCGCCATCTCCCGGAGGTCCGGCGTCCCGAGGAGTCCGGCCAGCACCGGGACCGCCGCGTCGGTGCCCACGAGACGCACCTCGCGACAGGCGAACGATCGAGCGGCGAGCGAGGCGCCGGAATCCGCGGCGACCGCCAGCAGTCGCGCTTCGAGCGCCGCGGCGGCCGCGGGATCGTCCATCGCCCCGAGCACCGCGCGATGGATCGCGCCGAGCGGCGCGCGGACGTCGCCGAACCGGTACGTGCGGAGGGTCGTGAAGGCGTCGTCGAGCGGCGCGACCGCGGCACCGGCGGTCCATCCGACGAGCCCGACGAGGACGAGGAGGAGCATTGAAGTTCGCATGTGAGGTCGCATGTCTGGTGATCCGGTTCGCGGGGTTCGTCGCGGCAGGTCAGTCGAGGCGCCAGTCGCCGCGCATCGGCCGATCGCGCAGGCGGTCGGCGGAGGCGTCGTCGATGAACTGTTCCGTGTCGGGGTTCCAGCGGACGGGTCGGCCGAGCATCATCGCGATGTTGCCGAGGTGGGAGACGGAGATCGTGCGGTGGGCGTGCTCGATGGGCGCAATCGGCGCGCGTCGGGAGCGGACGCAGTCGAGGAAGTTGCGTCGGTGGCTCGACACGCGGGGCAGGTTCACCTCGTTCGGACGGATCTGCTCGCGCAGGATGCGGGGATCGCTCGCGTCGATGCGGCTGCGGCTCACGAAGATCCAGCCGTCGTCGCCTTCCCACTTCACGCCGTTCTCGAAATCGTTCGTCACGCGGATCTCGACGCCGCTCGCGTAGCTCGCGGTGAAGTCGAAGTTCGTCGCGGTGTCGAACAGACCGTCGTCGGGGAAGTCGCCGCGTCCGGCGACGCGGGTCGGGCCGGTCGTTTCGAGTCCGAGTCCCCAGTGCGCGATGTCGATGTGGTGCGCGCCCGAGTCCGTCACCTGTCCGCCGGAGTAGTCGAGGATCCACCGGAAGTCCCAGTGCGTCCGGCGCTCGCAGTACGGCTCGAACGGCGCGGGACCGAGCCAGAGGTCGTAGTCGAAGCCGTCGGGCACCGGCAGCGCCGGCATGTTCGGCGCCGTCGGCGTCGTCGGCAGGCCGCACGTGACGTGATGCACGCGCCCGATGCGCCCGTTGCGGACGAGTTCGCACGCGGCTCGGAACCGCCCGTCCGAGCGCTGCTGCGAACCCGTCTGGAACACGCGCCCGTGACGCCGGACGGCGTTCACCATCGCGCGTCCCTGGTCGATGGTCAGGCTGAGCGGCTTCTCGCCGTAGATGTCCTTGCCCGCCCGGGCCGCGTGCACGACGATCAGCCCGTGCCAGTGATCCGGCGTCGCCTGGATGACGGCGTCGATGTCGTCGCGGGCGAGCAGGTCGCGGAAGTCGTTGTACGACGCGCAGCCGCTCGTGCCGTAGAACGTGTCGACGTCGCGGGCGGTCTCGTCGCGGCGCGTGCGGTCGGGGTCGCAGACGGCGACGACCTGCACGTCGGGTTGCCGGAGGAACTCGTGAAGGTTCGCGCGACCCATGCCGCCGCAGCCGATGAGGCCCATGGTGAGCCGATTCGACGGCTCCGGTCGGGCACCGGCGGCGCGGCTGAGGATGAGGGGCGCGGAGACGGACGTCGCGACGGCGGCGAGAAAGTGCCGGCGACTGGTCGGGGGCGTGTTCGACATGATGGGTACGTCCTGCGCGCCCCGACCCGAAACGGGCCGGGGTCGCGGCGCAGTGTACCGCGCCGGACCGAGGCGTCGACGATGAAGCCCGGGCCGGCGTCCGTCAGCGGACCGAGAGCGTCGGCTGCACGTACTGCCCGCCGCCCATCGTCGCGATCGACACGCGACTCGCGACGCTCCGACAGACGCGATCGAGTTCGGCCGCGAGGGTCGGGTTCGCGTCCCAGTTCTTCAGCGGCTGACCGGCGTCGAGGTTCGCCCGCATGTCCATGTGGATCGGGATCGCGCCGAGGAACGGCACGTTCATCTCCTGGGCGAGCAGCTCCGCGCCGCCCCGACCGAAGATGTCGTACGTCTTGCCGTCGTCGCCGATGAAGTAGCTCATGTTCTCGACGACGCCGAGGATCTCGACGCCGAGCTGCTGGAACATCCGGATCGCGCGACGCGCATCGTCCCGCGCGACCTGCTGCGGCGTGCACACGACGACGGCGCCGGTCAGCGGCAGGAGCTGGGCGAGCGTGAGCGGCACGTCGCCGGTGCCCGGCGGCAGGTCGACGACGAGATAGTCGAGCGCGCCCCAGTCGGTCTGCGTCGCGAGCTGCTTGAACGCGCCGTGCGCCATCGGGCCGCGCCAGATCAGCGCCTTGTCCGGCTCCACCAGCTTGCCGATCGTCATCGCGCGAATGCCGTGCGCCTCGAAGGGCATGAGGATGTTGCCCTTCATCGAGGGCGCCATCGCGCCGAGCCCGAGCATCGTCGTCATCGACGGCCCGTAGATGTCGCCGTCGAGCAGACCCGTCTTCGCGCCCATGCGGGCGAGCCCGATCGCCAGGCTCACCGCGATCGACGACTTGCCGACGCCGCCCTTGCCCGCGCCGACCGCGATGACATGCTTCACGTCCGGCAGCGGACTCTGCTGCTCGCGGGCCTTCTCGTTCGGACGCCGCACGTCGGCGGTGAAGGTCACGCGGATGTCCGGCGTCGACGCCCCGGCGGCACCCGCCTTGCCGCGGATCGCGGCCTCGATGTCGGCCTGGATCTTGTCCTTCATCGGACACGCCGGCGTCGTGAGTTCGATCGTCACATCGACCGTGTCGCCGTCCACCGAGACCGCCTTCACCATGTTCAGCGTCACCAGGTCCTTGTGCAGATCCGGGTCCTGGACGGTGCGGAGGGCGTCGCGAACGTGTTCGGCGGTCAAGGTCATCGATGAGGTTCCTGGAGTCCGGAAAAGGGCGTCATCATAGGCCCCCGGCCGTCCGATGTCCGAACGGACGGGATCCCGCCCCGCCCGACGACCCGGCGACCGGGGATGACCCGCCCGCCGGCGCCGTATCATGACCATGAAGGAGGTGCGCCCGATGACCCGACGATGGCACGCCCTGGGACTCCTGATCGCTCTCTCCACCGGCACGATCGCCGCCGCCGCGCCGCCCGCCGACGACCCCG
>JAGQOI010000279.1 GCA_020427625.1 Phycisphaerales bacterium
GGTTGTCGTCTATGGCCGCCCGTACTGGTGCTGGAACCGGCGTGATCGTCTCGCTGGTGGTGTTCGTGCTCACGACCGTCTTCCTGCTCGTTCTGACCATCGTGTTCTACGCGAAGGAGAACGAGGCTCGTCAGGCGGAGAGCGCGGCCTACAAGGAGCTCGAGAAATACGCCAAGGATGCCGAGCGGAACACCGATCAGTTCCAGCGGCTGATCAGTTCGGCGACGACGGACGGCGGTCGCAGCGTGACCGGCTACCTGCTTCGCCGACAGTCCGAGATCGCCTCCTACGCGGGTGGCGCGGCCGCGACGGACCTGGCCGCGGTGAAGACCCTGGTCGCGAGCATGAACCTCGAGCGGGCGCCGGGCGACGGCGGTCTCGCCGGCCTGGTCAAGGACATGCAGTCTCAGCTTAACTCGCTGCGTCGCGAGCAGCAGGCGAACGCGGACAAGATCGCCGAGCGGGACGCGATGATCGCGCAGCTCGAGCAGGAGCGCAACCGCGAGCGTCAGTCGCACGTCGTGGAGCTTCAGGGTGCGATCGACAAGATCGACGAGTATCGCGCCGAATCGCAGCGATACGCCCAGGACGTGCAGGCGACGAAGGCCCATTACACCTCCGCGATCGAGGCGGTCGAGGACGACTTCCGTCGCTTCACCGAGTCGAAGGAAGCGGAGATCGACGAACTCACGGCCCGCAACGTCGTGCTCGTCGGCAAGATCAACGATTTCGAGCGCAAGCTGGATGAGATCCGCATCAAGGCCGCGGACCCGGCGACGCTCGTCGACGGTCACATCATCGAGGTGGGCGGGAACGACACCGAGGTCTTCATCGACCGCGGGCGTCAGCACCGCATCGTGCTCGGGATGACGTTCGAGGCCTTCGACGCACAGGGGGTCGGCGGGATCCGGATGGACCCGCGCAGCGGCGCGATGCCCCGCGGCAAGGCGAGCCTCCAGGTCATCAAGGTCGGCGAGACCACTTCGACCTGCAAGGTGACGCGATCGGTCGCGAGCCGCCCGATCGTGCGCGACGACATCATCGTGAACGCCGTCTACGACCCGGAACTCCGATTCAAGTTCCTCGTGCACGGCAAGTTCGACGTCGACGGCGACGGCCTCGCGACCGACGGCGGCGCCGAGGCGATCCGGGCGCAGGTCGTCGACTGGGGCGGCACCGTGGTGCACGCCAGCGACCTGCCCGGCGACCTCGACTTCCTCGTCCTCGGCGAACGACCCGTGCTCCCGCCGCCGCTGCCGGTCGAAGGCGTCAGCTCGGCGCAACTCGATTCGTATCTCGCCAAGCGGGCGGCATACGACCAGTACGAGAAGCTGCTGAGCCAGGCGATCGAGGCGCAGATCCCGGTGCTCAACGCGAACCGGTTCTTCATCCTCATCGGTCACATCGACCGCTGATCGTCGTCCGGGCGCGAACCCGCATGATCCACGCAGGCCCGTCTCTCCGGAGGCGGGCCTGTTGCCTTGGAATGCGGTACGCTGTCGTCGATGCCCCGCACGCCCTCGTTCCTGACGGCCTGGAGCCAGTATCTCGCGCTGCGCTGTTTCGCGGGATTCGTGCAGTGCTTCGACGTGCGCCAGAATCTCGAGACCGCCGGCGCGATCGGTGATCTGTTCGGTCGCCTGTCGCCGCGCCGGCGGGACCGCGCGGTCCGCAACATCGCGCTGAGCTTCCCCGAGTGGAGCCGGGCGCGGGTCGAGGACGTCGCCGACCGATCGCTGCGGCACATGTTCCAGATGTTCATGGTGGACTCCCTGTTCATGCCCCGGCTCATGACGTCGTCGTCCTGGCCGGAGCACGTCGAGCTGGAGGATCTGCGCACGCTGATCGAGCAGGTGGCGCGTCGGGAATCGCCGCTGCTCGTGACGGGTCACTGCGGCAACTGGGAGTTGCTCGGCTATCTCATCTCGGTGCTCGGCTATCCGATCAACGCGCTCGCCCGCCCGCTCGACAACCCGCTGCTGAACCGCTGGATCCTGTCGGTGGGCGAGGCGCGGGGGATGCGGATCATCACGAAGTGGGGCGCAACGCCGATCCTCCAGGACGCGATCCAGCGCGGCGAGCCCATCGGGTTCATCGCCGACCAGAACGCCGGCGACCAGGGCATGTTCGTCCCCTTCTTCGGTCGCATGGCGTCGTCGTACAAGTCCATCGGCGTGCTGGCGATGCGCTACAACCTCACGATCATCGCGGGTCATGCGCAACGCCTCAACGACGACTTCCGCTATCGCGCCGGTGCGATCGACGTCATCCGACCGTCCGACTGGGCCGACCACCCCCACCCGCTGTTCTACATCACCGCCCGGTTCAATCGCGCGATCGAGCAGATGGTGCGCGCGGCTCCGGAACAGTACGTGTGGATCCACCGACGCTGGAAGAGCCGCCCTCGCTACGAGCGTGAGGGACGCGAGATGCCTGCCCGGACCGTCGCCATGCTCGAATCGCTGCCGTGGATGACCCCGGCCGAACTCGCGCGGCTCCGCGATCATGCCGCGCCCGCCAAGATTCGCGAGCCCTGAGCCCGCGCCGCGATGGGCGGTCGGGTACACTGACGATTCCCACCCGCGCCGGTCGGACCGGCGCCCATGTGTCGAGGCCCGGATGAGCAGGCAGCGCCTTGACGGCAAACGCATCCTGATCGTCGACGACGACGCCGACATCCGCGGCAGCATCGGTCTTGCGCTCCGATCCGAAGGCGCGGTCACCGAGACCGTCGAGGACGGCAACGCCGCCGTCGCCGCCGCCGCCGCCGCCGATCACGACGCCATCGTCCTCGACATGATGCTCCCGCGACGCTCCGGCTTTCTCGTCCTCGAGAAGGTCAAGCTCATGCCCGACCCGCCGGTCGTCATCATGGTCACGGCGAACGAGGGCCGTCGACACGCGGCCTACGCGCAGTCGCTCGGCGTCGACGCCTACCTCAACAAGCCCGTTCCTCTCCATCGACTGGTGGACACCCTCGTCCGCCTCCTCGAAGCCGACGAACACGACGAAGAAGAAGAGGACTGAGACCCGCCTCCCCGCGAGGGCGAGTCGCTCCGGAACCACCGTGGCCCGACGCCAATTCGTCATCCTGTCGCGCCAGTCGTCGCCGAACGGCGAACTGCGTCCCATCGGCACGCGGAAGGAGATCCTCCGCGACCTCTTCGACTACAACACCGGGCCCGATCGGCCCGATGCCGACGACTTCCTCTACGGACCGGGCATCCTCATCGAACTGCCGCCCGGCACCGATCCCGTCTCGCAACTTCTCCTCACCTTCACCGAGGAGGAGATCGCCTGGCCGGTCCTCATGCGCCTCGCCCGCGCCATGACGTGGAAGATCCTCGACCCGACCACCGGGCGGGAACTCACCCCCTGACGAACGCCGTCCACCGGTGACCGACCGGTCGCCGACCGGTCGCCGAACGTCCGCGAACTCGGCGTCCGGGAGCGGTCGTGGCATCGTTCCGGCCTCGAATGCCGGCCGGCGGCGACGATCCTCGTCGATCTTCGCGCAACGTTGGGGGGATGCCGCGCCGGGCGCCGACGTACTACAGTACATGGACCGATCGTCGGGCGCCGACCCGTGCGCCCGGTGCGGGTCCTGCCGGAGATGCCGCCATGCCGACGAGTTCGCTGCGTCCGCTGAAGCCGCCCGCGTTCGACTACTGGGCGGCTCAGCATCTGCTCAATCGCGCGGGGTTCGGGGGCACGCCGGCCCAGGTCCGGGCCCTGGCGGATCTGGGTCTCGACGCGGCGGTCGACCACATCATCGACTATCGCGAGATCCCGACGGACCCGGTGACGCCGGACGCCTTCGACGGCGAGATCATGCGTCCGCCGACGGAGCGTGAGCAGGTTGCGATGCGGCAGGCGCGTCGCAACGGCGACGAGGCGGCGATCGAGCAGGCTCGGCGCGAGCAGCAGGCCCGTCAGCGGGCGGATCGTCGTCAGATCGCGGAGATGCAGACGTGGTGGCTTCGTCGTCTCGTCGAGACGCCGCGCCCGCTGGAGGAGAAGCTCACGCTCTTCTGGCACGGTCATTTCGCGACCGGGTACCGGACGATCGAGAACAGCTACCACATGTTCCTCCAGAACCAGATGTTCCGTCATCACGCGACGGGCAGTTTCAAGGATCTGGCGTTCGGGATCATCCGGGACCCGGCGATGATCCGGTACCTGAACAACAATCAGAATCGGCGTGAGCGTCCGAACGAGAATCTCGCCCGCGAGCTGATGGAGTTGTTCACGCTCGGGGAGGGTCATGCGTACACGGAGCGTGACATCAAGGAGGGCGCGCGGGCGCTGACCGGGTACACGTACGTGCACAACGACTTCGTGTTCCGCGAGGAGCAGCACGATCCGGAGCCGAAGCGGATCCTCGGTCGCGTCGCGTCGAGCGGCGAGGACTTCGTGTCGATCATCCTCGGTCGTCCGGAGGTGAGCCAGTTCATCAGCTGGAAGCTGTACCGGTACTTCGTGAACGACATGCCCGGCGACCCGGACCGGGACTCGCAGCAGTTCATCCTCCAGCTCGCGAAGCTGTTCCGTCAGAAGGACTACGAGCTGCGCCCGCTGCTGCGGACGCTGTTCAAGTCCGAGCACTTCTACGACGACGCGAACCGCGCGTCGCTCATCAAGAACCCGATCCAGCTCATCGTGCAGGCGGTGCGCTCGCTCCACACGCCCACCCGCAGTCTCGCCGGCCTCATCAGCGCGGGCGACCTCATGGGCCAGGACCTGTTCTTCCCGCCGTCCGTGAAGGGCTGGGACGGCGGACGCGCGTGGATCAACACGTCGACGATGTTCGTCCGCCAGAACGCGCTCGTGTACCTGCTCACCGGACAGCGCCCCGACGCCTACCCGTGGCAGACCGACGGCGCGACCTACGATGCGATGCACCTCATCGAACATCTCGATCCCGGCGACGGCGAGATCGACGTCACCGCCGCCGTGACCTACCTCCTGCGCTTCAACCTCGGCTTCGAGCCGGACCCCTCGCGCGTCCGGACGCTCGTCCAGTTCGTGCAGGCGCACGGCGGACGACTCTCCACCCGCACCCGACAGACGAACGACCTTGTCATCGCACTGCTCTCGCTCATCACCGCGATGCCCGAGTACCAGCTCTGCTGAGCCCGAAGAGGGACGACGCACCATGACCCACGACCACGACCGGACGTTCACGCGCCGACTGTTCCTCCACCAGGGCCTCACCCTCGCGTCCCTCGCGACCACCGCGCCGCTGTTCATCCAACGGTCGGCGCTCGGCATGATGAGGCCGCTCGGATCGATGACGACCTCGCAGCCCGGCGTGCCCGAGGATCGCGTGCTCGTCGTCGTCCAGCTCGGCGGCGGCAACGACGGACTCAACACCGTCATCCCCTACTTCAGCCCGCAGTACTACCAGCGCCGACCCGCCATCGGCATCCGTGAACCCGGACGAGGACAAGGCAACCAGCAGGAAGCCCTCGCCCTCGACGCCAAGGCCGGACTCGGACTCCACCCGAACCTCACCGGCTTCAAGTCCCTCTTCGACGAAGGCGTCGCGACCGTCGTCCAGGGCGTCGGCTACCCCAACCCCAATCGATCCCACTTCGCATCCATGGACATCTGGCACACCGCGAACCCCGACGGCGGCGGGACCGGGTGGCTCGGACGCTACATGGACAACCAGTGCTGCGGCACGCCCATCCCCGAAGGCAGCGTCGCCATCGGACGAACCGCGCCCCTCGCCATGATGGGCAGCGTCCAGAAACCCGTCGCGTTCGAGTCCGAGGAACTCTTCCGATGGCTCGGACAGTCCATCCATCCCGACCTCGACGCGTCGTACCGCTCCATCACCCGCAGCGGCACGCTGGAACACGTCGATCCCGACAGCCAGCTCGGCTTCCTCATGCGCACCGCCCTCGATGCGCAGGTGTCGTCCGACCGCATCCGCGAAGCCGTCCGCAAGCAGCCGCTCGTGAACTGGCCGCGCGGCGCCCTCGCCGAC
>JAGQOI010000280.1 GCA_020427625.1 Phycisphaerales bacterium
ACAGTCGCGGCGCCAGCGCCAACGCACTGTTCCGCAACGTGCTCCGCTTCCGGCAGTACCTCCGGCGCGTCTGGTGGCCACGCGCACCCTTCCGACCCGCCCTCCGGTTCCTCTACATGTACGTCTTCCGGCTCGGCGTGCTCGACGGTCGCGTCGGCTGGCACCTCGCCCGACTCATGGTCTGCTACGAGTACATGATCAGCCAGCTCTATCGCGACAAGCTCCACCGACTCAGGACCGGTGAACTCAAGCCCGAAGACTTCCTCGACCCGACGCCCGATCACGCGCCCGAACCCGCCGAAGCCGCCGCCCGGCGCTGACGGCCGCGCCGACGGCGCGATCACCCCCTCATCGCAGCAGCACCGGCGCCTCGAGATCGATCGCCGGCGCGTACGTCGATCGACGCCAGTCGAGCAGGATCTCCCGCCACCGGCGCGCGGCGGCCGCGCTCGGCTCGATGCGACCGTTCGGTCGGATCGCCGCCAGCGCCTCCGCGCGATTCGCCGACGCCCATTCCAGGAATTCCTCCAGCCGACCCGCGGCGGCCGGGTCGGTCGGCGGCACACCCTCGACCAGCGTGCCGCGGACCCGATCGGCGTCGTCGAACCAGTAGGTCATGCGCACGACGGACGGCGCCCGTTCGAGCAGGCGCCCGAAGTCGTTCGTTTCGTGCAGCAGGAACGTGACGCGACGTTCGGCGACGTCGACGTCGAAGTCGGTCGCGCGCGACCTCGCCCGGAGTTCGCGGTCCCAGTCGCTCCACGGCCCGGCGCCGTCGGCGGCGCGGACGGCGCCGTCGCCCTCGCGGCGTTCGAACCAGATCCGGGACCCGGGCGCGAAGAAGTCCCGGGCGGCGCCGGGATCGTCGCGGCGGGCGCGGAAGTCGCGCACGCGCCGTTCGAGCGGGTCGATGATCACGGTGCTGACGATGCCGTACGACGCGGCATGTCCCTCGACCTCGAGCCGGATCGGCAGTTCGAGGACGGTTCCGACGGGCTTCGCCGGGACGGTGTAGCGCAGCGGCACGTGCCTCGCTTCGCCGGGCGCGAGGGTCGTCGGCGTCCAGGGCGCGATGCGTCCGCATCCGCAGACGAGCTGGAACGACGTGACGGTGAGCGGCGCGTCGCCGCCGTTGATCACCCACATCTCGCCGGTCGCCGGGAACCCGGTCGACGCCGGCGTGAGTTCGACATGTTCCGGCACGACCCGCAGTGCGGACGGCGCCGCGACGGTCGGATCGGGCAGGAGCAGGGCGGCGACGACGGGCAGGGCGACGAGCATGGCGGACGCTCCGGGAGGGGGTGCGGCGGGAAGTCAGCAGGACGTCCGGAGGCGCCCGGTATTGCCGACATGACAAGACCCCGACCGATCGGCCGGGGTCTCGCACTGACATGAAACGCCGTCGAGGGAAACGACGTGCGGAGATCAGTTCCGGGGGTACTTCACGCTGCAACCCCACGAGCGGGTCTGGTCGGGCGCGACGGTTTCGCCGGCGGCCATCTGGGTGAGGGCGTTGATGACGTAGTTCGTCGCCTCGTCGCCCTTGGCGCCGCGCTGATCATCGCTGATCGCGCCCTGGTAGCGCAGGATGCCCTGCTCATCGATCACGAACATGTGGGGCGTGGTCTTCGCGCCGTACGCGCGTCCGGTCTTGCCGCCGAAGTCGTTGAGCACCGGGATGGTCATGTCCTTGTGCTCGGCGAGCAGGGCCTTGGACCGGGCGATCATCTGCTCTTCGGTGACGTTCGACGTGCTGTTCACAGCGATGTAGACGTACTTGTCACCCATGCCCTTCATCGCGTCGTAGGTCTTCTTCACGGTGCCGTTCGCGTAGACCTGGCGGCAGACGGGGCAGTCGGCGTTGAACCACTCCAGGACGACGACCTTGCCCTTGAGGTCGACGAGCTTGTGCTCCTTGCCGTCGAGGTCCTTGAGGACGAAGTCCGGCGCCTTCTCGCCGACCTTCGCCGCGCCCGTCGGAGCGGTCCGCTTGGGAGCGTCGATCTTCGGTGCATCGGCCTTCGGCGCCGCCGCGTCGAGCGGGCCGCCCATCCAGGCGCCCATCACCGACACCGCGCCGACGCACACCAGGACACCGGCGATCTTCATGCTGTTTCTCATCTATCGACTTCCTTTGTTCAGGGTGAATCGTCATTCCGTACGGGACCCGAACGCCGTTCGCGCACGGACCCACAAGAGACCAAACGGTCGCGGGGCATCCACTATTCCAACGCCGGGCCCGATTCATCCCCGCCCGGCATCGATCTCATCGACGTCGGCGCGCGTCCGGATGCGGGCCGACGGGAGCGCCGGGCGACGGTTCG
>JAGQOI010000281.1 GCA_020427625.1 Phycisphaerales bacterium
GACAGTCCCACCACCGGAAGCCGGCCTTGCGGACGGCTTCGGCGGCATGCATGAGCGCGCCGGGCGTGTCGAACTCGGCCATGAGGCCGTAGAGCTTCGACGACGGGACGGTTCCGTCGCTCGAGGCGCCGGCGCCGGGCCGATTCAGCGTCGCGGTGTCGCTCATGAGGCGGCTCCTTCGTGCGGATGCCCGTCGCCGGCGGACGCGGGTCCGGGCTCGTGACCATGACCGTGCGCGGCACCGTGTCCGGCGTGCGGGTCGGCCGCGGGCATGACGGCCTTGATCTCGGCGATGGCGATGACGGGCAGGAAGCGGCAGAACAGGAGGAACAGGGTCAGGAAGAGTCCGAAGCTGCCGGCGAGGGTCATGAGGTCGACCCACGTGGGCTTGAAGTAGGCCCAGGAGCTCGGCAGGAAGTCCTGCTCCAGGGAGAGGACGATCACGAAGCGTTCGAACCACATGCCGACGTTCACGAAGTTCACGACGATGAACATGACGAGCAGGTTGGTGCGGAGCTTCTTGAACCAGAAGAGCTGGGGCGCGACGACGTTGCAGGTGATCATCGTCCAGTACGCCCAGGCGTGCTGGCCGAGGGCGCGGTTGATGAACGCGAAGCCCTCGTACATCGACCCGCTGTACCAGGCGATGAAGAACTCCATCGAGTAGGCGTACCCGACGATCGATCCGGTGAGGAGAATGATCTTGTTCATGTTCTCCAGGTGCCGCATCGTGATGAAGTCCTTCAGCCCGAACCACTCGCGGGCCGGCACCGCCAGCGTGACCACCATCGCGAAGCCGCCGAAGATGGCGCCCGCGACGAAGTACGGCGGGAAGATCGTGGTGTGCCAGCCCGGAAGCTGGGCGACCGCGAAGTCGAAGGACACGACGGAGTGCACCGAGAGCACGAGCGGCGTCGCGAGGGCCGCGAGGAGCAGGTACGCCCGCTCGTAGCGATGCCAGTGCCGGTTGCTCCCCCGCCACCCGAGCGCGAAGACGCCGTAGGCGATCTGCCGGATCTTGCTCGTCGCGCGATCGCGGAACGTCGCGAGGTCCGGCACCATGCCGATGTACCAGAACAGCAGCGAGACGGTGAAGTAGGTGCCGACCGCGAACACGTCCCAGAGCAGCGGACTGCGGAACTGCGGCCACATCTCCATCTGGTTCGGGATCGGGAACAGCCAGTACGCCACCCACACACGACCGATGTGGATGCCCGGGAACAGGCCCGCGCAGATGACGGCGAAGATCGTCATCGCCTCCGCGAACCGGTTGATGCCCGTGCGCCACTTCTGCCGGAACAGGAAGAGGATGGCGGAGATGAGCGTGCCGGCGTGACCGATGCCGACCCAGAACACGAAGTTCACGATCGGGAATCCCCACATGACGGGACTCTGGTTGCCCCAGACGCCGACGCCCGTCGCGATGAGGTACATGACCATCGCGCCCAGTGCGCCGAGCAGGGCCAGCCCGATCGCGAAGCAGACGTACCACGCCCGCGGCGCCCGCGGCGCCTCGGCGACGTTCGCGATCCGTTCCGTCACCGCGCCGAACGTCCGGTGCTGAAGCACCAGCGGCGCGCGACGCGTCGGATCCTCGAAGGTGTTGTCGATCGGTAGCGTCGTCATGAGTGCTGTCCCGCCTCCGAGTGGGCATGATCGTCGCCGGGTCCCGACGCGCCGTCACCATGACCGCCGCCGTGACCCGCTTCCGCGGCATGGGGCACCGCGGGATTGCGCACCTTCGCGAGGTACTTCGTCCGCGCCTTCACGTTGAGCTCCTCGAGCATCTCGTACGACCGATCGCGCCTCTGAGCCGCGGCGACCCGACTCGTCGGATCGTTCCGATCCCCGAAGATGATCGCGTCCGTCGGACAGGCCTGCGCACACGCGGTCTCGATCGCGGCGTCCGGGATCGCGACGCGGGCGTCGGCCGCCTTCTCGACGTCGGTGCCGCGAACCCACGCGTTCTTCGCCTCGATCTGGGCCTGGGTGAGACGCTGCACGCA
>JAGQOI010000282.1 GCA_020427625.1 Phycisphaerales bacterium
CGTACCGGGCGGCATCGATGGTGATGACGCTCGGGCCACGCGAAGACGAACACCCGCCGACGATCAGCGCGAACAGCACGCACGCCAGCGCGCCGGCGTGAAGTCGAACGGAACGAAACGTCGTCGGGAGGCGTCGGGACATCGCCGCCCAGTGTACCGAACCGCGGGCCCGCGGGGATCGATCCGGCGTCGAACCGCGGCGGCATCAGGCGGGCGGCGGCGGTGCGGGCTGGATGAGGTCGACGCCGGTGACCGCGGCGGACAGGCGCACCTCCGTGCCGACCCGGATCAGGCCGGCCGGACGATGCACCTCGACCAGCGTCCGCACGAGTTCGTCGTCGTCGATCCGCCGGACGAGACCCGGCGACGACGGCGCGGCAAGCCGGGCGACGACGTCCGGGTCGGACTGCACGATTCGGATCCGAACCGACGCGTCCGCCTGCCGCGCAAGCGACGGCGACGGCGTCGACATCGGCGCGGGTGGCGTCCGGACGAGCGGCGCGACGACGACGGCGAGGGCGATCACGACCATCGCGGCGCCGATCGCCCGTCGGCGCACGCGACGGCGCCGATGACGCGCGACCATGTCGCCGAGAATGTCCTCGAGCATGCGTTCGCGTCGCGCGGCACCGGCGGCGCTGAGTTCGGGGCTCGTCGCGGCGTGCGGATCAGGCGTCATCGGCGATCTCCGTGAGGTCGTGTCCGAGTCGATCGACGGCGTGCCGGAGGCGACCGTCGACGGTGCTCGTGGAGAGCCCGAGCGCCGTCGCGATCCGCTGAAGCGTCCACCCGAAGCGATACCGCATGATGAGCGGCTCGAGCCAGGTCGGCTCCAGCGCGGCGAGGCGCTCGTCGAGTTCGCGCCGCGCGTCCGCGGTCGGTCGCGCATCGGTTGCGGCGGGTGTCGTCGACGCGCGGTGTTCGCGTCGGCGGCGGCGTTGTTCGGCGCGGAAGCGGTCCCGAGCCGCGCAGCGGACGGCGACCTGGAGCCAGCGATCGACGTCGTCGTCGGTCTCCATCACGGGCAGGCATCGGGACACGCGGAGCATGACGTCCTGGACGACGTCGAGGCAGAATGCTTCGTCTCGTCGGGTGGTGCGTCGCGCCATGTCGTACACCGCGTCGAAGCGATCGCGGTAGAGGCGCGCGAACGCCTCGGGGTCTCCCGAGGCGATCGCGGCGGTGATCTGGTGCACGGTCATGTGCCGTCATTGTCTCGGATTCACTTGCGGAGGTCTTCGATGATCTTCTCAAGCTCCGCGATGCGCATCTTGAGGGCCTCCATCTCTCGTTGGCGGGCGACCGATGCGATGACCGAGTCGGATCGCGCGCGTCCGTCCCGCAGTTCGTCGAGAACGCGTTCGATGGTGACGATCTGCTCGTCGGTCCCGCGGGCGACGAGCAGGCCGGTCGGAGCGTGGAACCGGAGGTCGCAGCCGGGCTCGTCGAAGAGTCCGAGGGCGGTCTCGACGGCGCTGAGGATGTCCTCGTCGGCGATCTTCGGCTCCGTGCGCAGTTCGGCGAGACTCCACACGCCGCTCGACTTGCCGGCGGGCACCGAGGCCCGTCCGGACGACATGCCCTCGATGCGGTACACGGGCAGCCGCGCGAACGACGGGACGGCCTCGATGCGGATCTTCTGGACGGTGCCGGGCGACTCCGGGGAGGGGATCATGAGTTGGTCCAGCACGAGCACGGCGGCGCTGGCGTCGACGGCGCGGAGTTGGATCGGCGGGAGCGGCAGCCGGGCGACGTCGCCGACGACGACGACGTTGAGCGGTCCGGCGAGTTGCGTGTCGCAGGCCTTCTGGACCGCGAGAAGGTACGCCTGAACGGTCCCGCCCCCGAAGTCGACATCGAGCAGAGGGGGCGATGCGTCGTCCTGGGCGGGCGCGAGGGTGGCGACGGAGGCGGCGAGGACGGCGGCGACGAGCAGGCGAAGTCGGACGTTCATGGTGGGTGCTCCGGGTGGTGCCGGCGGGCGGAGGGGCCTGCCGGTCATGGGTCCAACGTCGCCGCGGGGCGGATTTCCGGCGCTCGCGGGGAATTTTCTCGCGGATGGGGACGGGGGCGTGGGACGGCGCGGCGACGGCCGCGCTCAACCGGCGGGGCCGGAAGAGCCGATATCTGGGGCATGCCCGCAACGCTGTCATCCCTGCTGCGCCTGGAAGTGCCGCTGATCGTGCGGATCGCCGATCGGAAGATGAAGATGGGCGAGGTGCTCAATCTTGCGCCCGGCGCGATCATCGAGATGCCTCGGGCGGCGGACGAGGAGCTCGACATCCTCGCGAACAACAAGTTGATCGGCAGCGGCCGGGTGGTGAAGGTCGGCGAGAACTTCGGGATCCGGATCACGGCGATGGGTGATGTCGAGTCGCGGGTCGCGGCCCTGGGTCCGTCGGACGAGACATCGGCGGACGTGCCGGACGAGGCGGACGAGTCGGCAGAAAGCCCGTCGGACGGGTAAGGGAACGCATCGCGGCCGTCGATAAGATGAACCGGTCCCGAGTCCCTGCTGGAGAGGTCCAGATCGATGCCACGTGACATTCCCGTCGGCAACGGCGAGCTGCTCGTCACCTTCGACGACGATTATCGGATCCGCGACATCTACTACCCGCGGGTCGGGATGCCGAATCACACGGACGGTCACGTCCAGCGGTTCGGGATCTGGGCGGACGGCAAGATGCGCTGGATCGACGACAAGAGCTGGAAGCGCGAGCTCCGTTACAAGCCGGACACGATGATCACCGAGGTGCGGCTCGTGAACGACGAGCTGGGGCTCGAGGTTCAGTGCCAGGACGCGGTCGATTACGCGGACACGATCTTCTTCCGTCACATCATCGTGACGGACCGTCTGCGGTCGCGGGCGCGGGACATCCGCATCTTCTTCCATCACGACATCTCCGTGAACGGCTCGCCGGTCGGCGACACGGTGAACTACGACCCGAACACCGCGGGTCTCGTGCACTACAAGGACAACGTCTACTTCCTGTTCAACGGCTGCGACGGCCGCAAGGTCGGCGTCGACCACTGGGCGTGCGGCACGAAGCGGGTCGGCGGCGCCGAGGGGACGTGGCGCGACGCCGAGGACGGCCAGCTCAGCCGGAACGCGATTGCGCAGGGTTCGGTCGATTCGACGATCGGGTTCGGTCTCCTGCTCGAGGCGGGCGGGACGGGCGCGGTGACGTACTGGATGGCGGTGGGCGGCGACTACGCCGACGTGAAGATGAAGAACCGCAAGATCGCGGAGAAGACCGCGCAGCGGATGATGCATCGCACGGAGGCGTACTGGCGGCTGTGGGCGTGCAAGGAGCCGATCGACTTCTCGCCGATGCCCGAGCCGATCCGCGACCTGTTCGTGCGGAGCCAGCTCATCCTGCGGACGCAGATCGACAACGGCGGCGCGATCATGGCCGCGAACGATTCCGACATCACGCAGTTCGCGGGCGACACGTACTCGTACATGTGGCCGCGCGACGGCGCGCTGGTGGCGCACGCGCTCATCCTCGCCGGTCACGGCGAACTGAGCCGCTCGTTCTTCCGGTTCTGCGGCGACGTGATCGAGCCGGAGGGGTTCTTCCTGCACAAGTACAACCCGTCGGGGACGCTCGCGTCGAGCTGGCATCCGTGGACGATGGACGGCAAGGAGGTCCTTCCGATCCAGCAGGACGAGACGGCGCTCGTGCTGTGGGCGCTGCGCCAGCACTTCCTCGTCTTCCGCGACGTCGAGTTCATCAAGTCGCTCTACCGCACGCTCATCGTGCGGCCGGCCCACTGGATGCTCGAACACCGCGACCACAACGGGTTGCCGCTGCCGACGTGGGACCTGTGGGAGGAGCGTCACGGGATCCACACGTGGACGGTCGCGGCGACGGTCGGCGCGCTCGACGCGGCGGCGGACTTCGCCCGCGACATGGGCGCGCTCGACGAGTCCGCCCGCTTCAAGGAAGGCGCCGAGCGGATGCGGGGCGCGATGATGCGTCACCTGTGGATCGACGATCTCCAGCGGTTCGCCCGTCGCGCGACGCCGCTCGACGACGGCACGTACCGCCTCGACACGACGATCGATGCCGCGAACGCCGGCATCTTCATGTTCGGCGCGCTGCCCGCGAACCACCCGGCGGTGATGGCCCAGATGCAGGCGATCCGCGATCGTCTGTGGGTGAAGACGCACGTGGGCGGCGTCGCGCGCTACGAGCACGACTACTACCACCAGATCGAGATGGACAACATCAAGGATGTCCCGGGCAATCCGTGGATCATCTGCACGCTCTGGCTGGCGATGCACAAGATCGCGTCGGCGCACCTGCTCACCGACCTCGAGTCGGCGCTGGAGGAACTCGAATGGGTGCGGCGTCGGGCGCACGAGTCGGGCGTGCTCGCCGAGCAGTACAACCCGCACACGGCCGCGCCGGTGTCGGTGAGCCCGCTCACCTGGTCGCACGCGACGGTGCTGACGACGACGATGCAGTACCTGCTCAAGCACGCCGAACTGACGGGCCGCAGCAGCGGCGCCGTCGCCGGACTGGCGCGTCCGATGGCGGAACTGGACTGAGGCAACGGTGCCCGTGCCGGGCGGCCCGCGGCGGACGTGCGGGGAGGCGGGATCGCCGTGTCGTCGGGCAACGGCATCGCCATCGTCGTGAACTGCGTCATCGCCAACAACACCGCACCCGCGTCTGCGGGCCTCCACGCCGTCGGCGGCACGCATCGGATCGTGGCCAACTGCACGATCCTCAACAATGTCGCCGCCGAAGGCGAGGCCGGCGTCACGATCGGCGCCGGAACGCTGCTGACCAACTGCATCATCCGCGGCAGCGGGCCGGGCGACGAGGTCCACGGCGACGGATCCCTCGTCGTCTTCAGCAACATCGAGGGCGGCCATCCCGGCGTCGGCAACTTCGATGCCGATCCGCTCTTCGCCGACGCCGCGTACCGGCTGTCCGACGCGTCACCCTGCATCGATGCCGGCTGGACACTGGGCGTTCCGGTCGACCGCCCGGACCTCGACGGCGACGGCGACGTGCTCGAGCCCGTGCCGTTCGACCTCGACGGGGCGCCACAGTTCGTCGATGCCGATGCCGCGGACACCGGCTGCGGTGCGGGTGCGGTCGTCGATGTCGGCGCCTTCGAGTACCCGCGTGGCCCGGCGGTCGAGGTCGTCACCGGCGACCTCGACGGGAACGGCGTCGTCGATGCCGCGGACCTCGCCATCGTGCTCGCCCATTTCGGCGATGCCGACTGCTTCGCGGACCCGAACGCCGACGGCGTCGTGGACGCCGATGACATCACGATGATCCTCGTCGCCTGGTCGCGGCCATGATGCGCCGCGGAACGACGCCGCGCCGCTGAGCCGTCGGCCTCAGCCGCCGAGCTGGCTCATCGCGCGGTTGCCGCGGAAGGAGTGGGTGTCGGGCTTGAGCACGACGCACTCGGCGAAGCGGCGGGCGATGAATTCGGGGTCGGGCGCGGGCCGGAGCGTCGGGAGCATGCTCACTTCGCCGCCGTCGAACAGGCAGCTTCGGAGTTCGCCGGTCGCGGTGAGGCGGAGGCGGTTGCAGGTCGCGCAGAACGGCGCGCTCATCGCGCTGATGAACCCGACCCGCCCGCGGGCGTCGGGCAGGCGGAACACGTTCGCCGGTCCCACCCCCACTTCCGTCGCCCGCTCCACCGGCGCGAGCGGGCCGTGCACCGCCTCGATGCGCCGATGAATGACGGCGTTGTCGACGATCGCCGCCGACGGGTCGGCGCCGGGTCGCACGAGCTGGCTCTCGCCGAGGGGCATGTACTCGATGAACCGCACGGTCCACGGATGATCGCGCGTGAGAGCCGCGAAGTCGGCGACCTCGTCGTCGTTCACGCCGTTGATGACGACGACGTTGAACTTGAGGCGCTCGAAGCCGGCGTCGGTCGCGGCGTCGACGCCTCGCCAGAAGAGGTCGAGGCGCCCGCCGCCGGTGATGCGCTCGTAGCGGTCCGGGCGCAGCGAATCGATGCTCAGGGTGAGTCGGTCGACGCCGGCGTCGCGGAGTGGACCGGCGAGGCGCGGCAGTTGCAGGCCGTTCGTGGTGAGCGACAGGTCTTCGGGTCGGAGGGCGGCCAGGCGCTCGGCGATGTCGATGATGTCGCGTCGGATCGTCGGCTCGCCGCCGGTGAGTTTGAGGTGGGTCACGCCGAACCCGACCGCGACGCGGGCGATGGCCTCGAAGTCCGCGGGCTGGAGGAGTTCGTCCTTGTCGGAGAACTCGACGCCGCCCTCGGGCATGCAGTAGATGCACCGGAGGTTGCAGCGATCGGTCACGCTGATGCGGAGGAGTCGGACGCTCGCGAGGTCGCGGGGTCCCTGCGCGAACACCGGGCGCTGCGGCGCGGTGTCGAGGATCGGCAGGGCGACGGACTGTCCGACGGCGAGAGACATGGCTGTCATTGTACGGACGTCGGTCGTCCCGGGTCGCGTACAATGGCGACATGCGGATGCGGACGGCGTTCCTGTGGCTCATGATCGGAGCGTTCGCCGCCGCGGCGGGCCTGGGGATCGTCGGCATCCTCTTCGACGACCTCGGTCGGATGGGCGAGCGGATCCTCGTGACCTCCCTGCTCACCGGCCTGTACAGCCTGCTGTGCCTCGCGTGCGCGATCGTCATGGACCGTCGGCAGTCGGTGTCGGCGATGTGGGTCGGCATCGGCGCGTCCGTGACGGCGCTCGGGCTCTGGATGGTGCTCGTCTGGTTCGACGGCATGTCGCCGGACGACTGGATCGTGCGGCTGGGCTTCACGGCGACGGTCATCGCGATCGCCGTCCCGCATCACGGACTGCTCCGACTCCTGCGCCTCGTGGCGCCGTGGGCCGAATGGGTCCGGCGCGGCACGCTCGCCGCGGCGGCGGCGCTGACCCTGCTCGTGCTGCCGAGCATCTGGTTCGACTGGTTCGAGGCCGAGCCGATCGCGAAACTCGGCGGCGTCCTGGCGGTGCTCGGGTCGTGCGGAACGGTCGTCACGCCGGTTCTGTCGCTCATCGAGCGCATCCAGGGCCGGCATCCGGCGGTGGACCTGCCGGCTCGGATCGTCATCGATCTCACCTGCCCGCGCTGTCGCGCGGCACAGCAGATCGAGACGGGCGCCGGCGCGTGCGGGTCGTGCGGGCTGAAGATCCGCATCGAGATCGAGGAGCCGCACTGTCCGTGCGGATACCC
>JAGQOI010000283.1 GCA_020427625.1 Phycisphaerales bacterium
CGATGAGGGCGAGTTCCTCGGCGTCGGCCGCGTGCTCGGCCTTCGGATCGATCCGCAGCCAGCGACCGAGGAGGTGGACGCCGATGTAGAACGGGATGGTGTCGAGCAGCGCCATGATGAACTTGAAGACGTAGCCGGAGCCGATGAACACCCACAACTGCGGCCAGATCGGCTGCGTGTCGTCGACGGGCAGACCCTTCGCCCAGAAGTGCGTGATGGTGATGACGGCGAAGGTGTCGACGAACTGGCTGATCATCGTCGACCCGTTGTTCCGCAGCCACAGGTGTCGGCCCTTCGTGAGCGCCTTCCAGAAGTGGAACAGGTAGACGTCGCAGAACTGGGCCGCGAGGTAGGCGATCATCGAGGCCGCGACCGCGCCGAGCGCGAGCGACCGGATGCGGTAGAACGCGAACGCGGGATCGGTCGTCGCGGGCAGACCGTCGACGAGTTCCGGCGCGGGCGGGAGCAGGCCGCCGATCCAGATGATGAACACGAGCCAGAGGTTGAGCATGAGCCCGACCCACACGACGGTGTTCGCCCGCCGCCGGCCGTAGAGTTCGCTGATGAAGTCGGTGCAGAGGAACGTCACCGGGTAGGGCAGCACGCCGATCGCCAGCACGAACGGAATCCGGACGCCGAACACCCCGAACGACATGTCGACGAAACGCGTGACGCCGAGAATGTTGAGCATCGTCATCGAGCCGAGGAACAGGCCGGCAATGACGAGGAACACCCGCTCCCGGCGGGCATGCAGCGCCGACGCCTCGATCGGGTGCAGTCCGCGATCGGCTCGCTTGGAGTGGGCCATCGGACGCGGAGCATACCAGAGAAGCACGCCGATCGAGGTATCATCCGCCCGTGGCCGTGCGATCCCCCACCGTCGACGAACTCCTCGAGCGCATGCGGCGCGAACGCGCCGTCCCGCGACTCGTCGACGTCTGCCTCCGGGAGGACCTCGACACCGCCGGCGACGTCACCACCCGAAGTCTCGTCGAACCCGGACGCCGCGCCGTCGCGTCGATGGTCGTGCGCGAGCGAGGCGTCATCGCGGGACTCGACCTCTGTCGCGAGGATCCGCGCCTCGACCTCGTCCGCCCGGACGTCGCCGACGGCGCCCGCGTCGACGCGGGCACGAGAATCGCCGTCGTCGAAGGGCCGCTCGCCCATGTCCTCATCCTCGAACGAACGATCCTCAACCTCGTCGGCTGGCTCTCCGGCATCGCGACCCTCACCCGGCGCTTCGTCGACGCCGTCGCCGGAACGAACGCCGTGATCTGCGACACCCGCAAGACCACGCCCGGACTCCGCGTGTTCGAGAAGTACGCCGTCGCCCGCGGCGGCGCGACGCTCCACCGACTCGGACTCGCCGACGCCATGCTCGTCAAGGACAATCACATCGCCCACCTCCCCCTCGAAGCGCTCGGCGCCCGACTCGCCGACGCCGCGTCCGAGGCGCGCCGGCTCAATCCCGCCCTCCGCTTCGTCGAGGTCGAGGTCGACACCCTCGAACAACTCGATCGCGTCCTCGCGACCCCCGCGGGCGCCGTCGATCTCGTCCTGCTCGACAACATGGACGACGCGACCCGGCGCGAGGCGGTGCGCCGGCGCGATGCACGCCGACCCGACGTCCGCCTCGAAGCATCCGGCGGCGTCACGCTCGACACCGTCCGCGCGATCGCCGAGAGCGGCGTCGACCGCATCTCCGTCGGCGCCCTCACCCATGCCGCCCGTCGACTCGACATCGGCCTCGACATCGGCCCGGACATCGGTCCGGACGCCCGGCCGACTCGGCCATGACGGCGCCCATCGAAGCCTGGCCGGACCGACTCGAAGCGGTCGCGGCGACGACCCGACGATTCGATCGGGTCTGCGTCGTGCGCGAGACCGGATCCGCCCTCGATGCCGCCCGCCGATTCGACGCGGGCCCGGGCACGATCGTGTCAGCCTGGCGCCAGACGGCCGGGCGAGGGCGGCTCGGGCGCGCGTGGGCGGACACGGCCGGGCATGGCGTCGCGATCGTCCTCGTCGTCGCGCCGACGGCGCCGGAACGACTCGCGATCGCGACGGCCGTCGGCGTCGCCGAGGCGCTCGATCGACAGGCGCCCGGGACCGTCGGGATCAAGTGGCCCAACGACCTCGTCGTCGATGAGCGCAAGATCGGCGGCATCCTCGTCGAGCAGGACGCCGCGCGAGCGCTCGTCGGCATCGGCATCAACGTGGGCCAGGAGACCTGGCCGGAGGATCTCGCCGCCCGGGCGGTGAGCCTGCGGCAGGTGGGCGTATGCGTCGATCGGCTGGACGTGCAGGCGGACGTGATCCGGGCCGTGGACGCCGCGCTCGACCGGCCGCTGGCGGACCTCGCCGCGGCGTTCGATGATCGCAACGTCCTGCGGGACCGTGACGTGACGATCGGCGCGGGCGGCCGGACGGTGACCGGGCGCCTGGTCCGATGGTGCCCGACGGAGGGTCTCATCGTGCGGACGTCGGAGGGGACGGTCGCGATGCCCGCGGCGACGAGCACCGTGGTCGGGTGACGAGCACCGTTCTCGGGTGAAGACACGATCGACACCGCCGATTCGCCCGATAGACTGGTGACCGGCCGGTTCGAGCCATGATGCTCGGCGGCTCTGCGACAATGGAGGTGTCCATGCCGGCCGTGATGATCGCGCTGACCTGCTCCGGGATGCTGTTGTGGTCCGAGCCGTTCGTGCCGGTCGGCGGGTCGCCGACGGTTCGTGACGCGGATCCGGGACCGGTGCGGGCGGCGGATCAGGGCGTCGAGGACGTCGGTCCGTTGTCGGACAGCCTTCGGCGCGTCGAACTCCGGCCGGCCCAGCCGATGGACTTCGACCAGTTGCTCATCATCGACGGCCTGTCCGGGTCGTACGCCCGCGGCAACGGCGCGTTGTACGCCGTGTTCCCGCGGTCCGTGTATTCAGGCCCGCGTCATCTTGCGGAG
>JAGQOI010000284.1 GCA_020427625.1 Phycisphaerales bacterium
TCCAACTCCAGCTTCGCGGCCTCCGACATCATGTCGGCGGTCCACGTCGGGTCCCAGACGACCTCGACCGTGACGTCCGTCACGCCCTCGACGGTCCGGGCCGCGGCCTGGACCTGGCCGGGCAGGAGTTCCGCGACCGGGCAGTTCGGGCTCGTGAGCGTCATCCGGATGTGGACCGCGCCGTCGTCGCGGAGGTCGATGCCGTAGATGAGACCGAGATCGTGGATGTTCACCGGGATCTCCGGGTCACGCACCTGCCGCAGCGCGCGCACGATCGCCTCGCGGCGGTCGTCGGGGGATGCGTCGTGCGTGCTCATGGGCGGCTCCGGCGGACGGGTCGAAGGTGTTATAGAACGGCCGGGCGGTCCGGACCACTCCGGCGGCGCGGCGGGCGGGACGGAACCGTCACGGCGCGCCTCGCGAAGGGTTCCCCGACCGGGGCCGATCCTGCTACACTGCGCGGTCTTCCCGCCCACCGTCCACCCCTTCGGAACCTCAGTCATGACTGGACGATTCGGACGCCTCGGCGTGCTCACCGGTGCCGTCACCCTCGGACTCGTGCTCGCCGGCTGCGAGGACGACCATGCCGCGCAGCGGGCGGCGACCCAGAAGACGCTCGACGACATCACGTTGCGGTTCCGGCACATCGCCGAAGCGGGGGGGATCCCGACGAGCGCGTCGCGCGAGCAGGCCATGCGGAAGATCGTGCAGGACGTTCGTGGACTGACCGGCGAACCGGGCCAGGAGGCGGCCGCCCTGCTGTTCGAGGCGAACGCGCATCGCGAGATCGCCTCGATCCTCACGCGCCGGCTGGCGGCGATGGAGTCGGACCACCGGTTCGCGATCGCCGAGGTCGACCGCGCCGTGTCGGCGATGCGTGCGATCGACAGCGCCGCGGCCCGTTCGGAGGCGGCGGACGGCACCAACGAGCGTGACATGCTGGGCGCCGATCGACAACTCGTGCAGACGATGGCCCAGGCGCTCGACGCCGCGAACGCCGCGATGACCCGCCAGATCACGCCGCTGCGCGATCAGAACCGCAGCGACATCGACCAGATCACGGCGCTGGAACGACAGGAGAACACGCTCCGTCGCGATGCGACGTCCAAGGGACCGGCCGACGGGTTCTCGGAGTTCCAGGACGCGATCGAGATCGCCGCGACCGCGAACCGCCTCCGACACGAGGTCGACCTGCGCCAGAACACGTTGAACGGTCTGGAACCCGACCTCAACCTGATCAACGCCCAGTCCGACGCGATGCGGACCTGGCTCACGCAGATCGACGCGACCGAACGCGACATCGACCAGATGGTCGCGTCCTTCAACGAGCAGGCCCGCGACGCGCGGACCACGCTCGGCGCGGCTCGCCAGCGGGTCGAGTCGACGCTCGCCGAGATCGCCCGTCAGTACCGCGACGGCGAATTCAAGACGCTGTACGCCGAAGCGATGGCCGAATATGACGCCGCCGCCGCCGCCGCGCAACGGGCCGCCGGCAAACTCGACAAGGACGGACGCGCGAACGCCAAACTCCTCGAGGCCGGCGTTCATCGCGCCAAGGGCGAGGCGCAGCGCGCGCTCGCGACCATCCTCGAGTCCCAGGCCGCCGTGCTCCAGCGCATCGTCGATGCGGGCGGCGTCGCCGGGACGGTCGCCGGCGCCCGCGAGATGCACGGTCGCGCGACGGCGATGCGGACCGAGGCGATCGGCGAGGCGAAGGCGTCCCTGAACCAGGCCATCGAGCTGTTCCAGGCCCAGGGCAGCGGCGGACGCGAGGCGGCGACGATCACGCAGATCGTCCAGGCGCTCACGGAGGTCCGCGACGGCCTCGACTCGTGAGCCGCGCATGATCACCACCCGCCGACGCGACGCCCATACCAGCCTCACCCGCCTGCTCA
>JAGQOI010000285.1 GCA_020427625.1 Phycisphaerales bacterium
TCCACGTCCTTGAGGTTCGCGAACAGACCCTCCGACGGCACGGGAATCGCCGAGACCTCGAACCGTCGCAGCACGTCCGCCTTCGCCTGCCCGATCGGCAGCGGGAACGGACCCTCGCCGAGACGCAGCGGGTCGAACACCTGTCCCGGCGGAACGATCTGGCGCTTGATGAACTGCTTGCGGGCCGCGTACACCTCGACGAGCCAGCCGTCGGCGAAGATGTAGTGCTGGCGATCGTCCTCCTGCCGGTTGTTCACGACCGTCCGGTCGAACAGCACGGCGAAGCGACGACGCTTCGTCTCCGGATTCGCGTCGTAGATGAACCGACCCGCACGGATCTCGCGACGCTCCGTCACGCCGTCCCACTTGTGCAGCACGACGTCCGCCGTGAATCCCGTCAGGTCGCGGCCGGACCGCTCCAGCGCATCGAGCAACGCGTCGACGGATGCATCCGACGCGACCAGTGCCGGGTCCGACTCGCGCACGCGATCAGCCGCCTGCTCGTCCGGAGGGGAGACCGGGTCCGCAGGCGGCGTCGCGGGATCGGAGTCCGCAGCCGGGAGTGACGTCAGGGGTCCCGGCGGCGAGACGACATGGTCGGGCTCGGGCGTCGGCGTGGTCCGCCCGGCGCCGAACGCCGGCGACGAGAGGACGAGGAGGAGAGCCGCCAGACGAACACCGAGGACCATGACCATGACGTTTGTTCCGAATCCAGAGTGAGTCGATTCAAGGGACACGCCCGCCGGCAACGTATTCCCCGTGATGGCAATATCCTGCGCCGCTCAGGTCCCGACCGTGCGATCCAGCAGCGCCTCGACCAGGGCCCGGGCCGCGTCCAGGCGCGGCTCACCGGCGGCGAGCCCGATCGCCCGGCGCGCCTTGTTGATCGCTCGCTGCCGCGATTCCGACGACCAGGCGTCATGCAGGTTGTCGTACACGTCGGCGAGCTTCACCAGGCGGGCCGCCCACGAGGCCGATGCGAGCCCCGCATCGTAGGCCGCCTCCCGTTCCGCCTCCGGCAGGCGCATGTCCTTCGTGAGCGAGGCGACGTCGTCCGCGATCGCCGCGCCGACCGCGCCGGCGACGTCGTCGTAGTCCAGCGTCGTATCCTCGATCACGTCATGGAGCAGCGCGACGCACAGGACGTGATCGTCGGCGCAGCCGAACCGGGTCGCGACGGTCAGCGCGACGCGCATCGGATGGGCGATGTAGGGCGTGCATCCGTCCTTGCGGGTCTGCGTGGCATGGGCGCGAGCCGCGAGCGACGCCGCCTGCTGCCAGCGCGGTTCAGGGGTCATCGCCAGAGTATAGCCCGCGCCCGTCGCGCACGAGACTCACCACCGCGTGCGCCTCGATCGCGCGCCCCTCGCCGACGGCGTCCACCCGCTCGTGCGTCTTGCCCTTCAGGTTCACCCGCGACGCATCCACCCCCAGCCATGCGGCCAGGGTGTCGATCATCGTCCGCTTCACCGGGCCGATCTTCGGATGCTCGCAGATCACGGTGACGTCGAGGTTCGCCAGCACGTACCCGTCCTCGCGCACCGCCGCCGCCGCCGCCTCGACGAACGCCCGCGACGACGCGCCCGCGAATCGCGGGTCGGTGTCCGGGAAGGATTCGCCGATGTCCGGACGCCCGAGCGCGCCGAGCAGGGCGTCCGTCACCGCGTGGGCCGCGACGTCACCGTCGGAGTGACTGATCGGACCCCGGTCATGCTGCTCGAACGTCACGCCGGCGATGACGAGCATGCGTCCCGACCCGGTCGGCGGGCGCGGCTCGAGCCGGTGGAGGTCATACCCGTGCCCGACGCGCACGATCGGATCCGGCGACGACGATGCGCCCTGCGCCATGCGTCACTCCTCGCCCTTCTCGTCGAGCGATCCGGTCACGCCGAGGGAGATCTGGAACGCGAGCTGCTCGAGCGCGACCGAGAAGTCGACGCTCGCGACCGCGACCGCGTCGTGCACGTCGAGCCGGACCGGCGCGAAGTTGAGAATCCCGCGCACGCCGGCGGCGATGAGACGGTCGGTCACCTCCTGGGCGACCGCGGCCGGCACGGTGAGCACGCCGATCTTGATGTCGAGCTCCCGCACGAGCCGCGCGAGATCGGACATGGACCGGACGCGATGACCCGCGATCTCCCGGTCGATGATGGCCGGATCGTCGTCGAACACCGCGACGACGTCGAACCCCTTGCGCCGGAACCGCTGGTAGGCGATGATGGCCCGTCCGACGTTGCCGGCGCCGACCACGGCGGCATTCCAGTTCCGGTCGGTGCCGAGGATCTTCCGCAACTGGCCGATGAGTTCCGGCACCCGGTACCCGACGCCGGGATGGCCGAACTGTCCGAAGTACGCGAGGTCCTTGCGGACCTGGGCGTCGGTGAGGCCGAGGGCGGCGCCGAGGCGCTTCGACGAGATCGTCTCGTGCTGATGTTCCGCGAGGTCCTCGAGTTCGCGCAGATACAGGCTCAGGCGCTTGACGGTCGGGCGGGGAATGCGCTGGGGTCTGGCCATCGGCGGAACCGTCCCCTCCTCGGGACGCAGGCAGTGTAGCAACGTCGGCGCGGGCCGAATATCGCGGCCGGGGGTCCGATCCCGACGGTCGCGACCGTACCATATGAACATGCACATCCGCGACATCGTCCGGCGCGACCGCACGACCTTCAGCTTCGAGTTCTTCCCGCCGAAGACCGACACCGGCTGGGATGCGCTCGTCGAACGAATCAGCGACTTCGAAACGCTCGGACCGTCGTTCGTCTCCGTCACCTACGGCGCCGGCGGATCGACCCGCGACCGCACCCATGATCTCGTCGTCGAACTCCGCGCCCGCGGACGACTCGACCCCATCCCCCACCTCACCTGCGTCGGACACCGCGAGCCCGACGTGCAGGCCATCCTCGAACGCTACGCGATCGCCGGCGTGAGCAACATCCTCGCCCTCCGCGGCGACATGCCCCGGTCCCCCGACTACGACGCCGCCGCCGACGACTTCCGCTACGCCGTCGATCTCGTCACGTTCATCCGGCGCTTCAACGGGCGCGGCGGGCACCCGGACCACCGCGGCTTCGGCATCGGCGTCGCCGGCTTCCCCGAGGGACATCCCGAGACCCCCAACCGACTCACGCAGATGGACCACCTCAAGGCCAAGGTCGACGCCGGCGCCGACTACGTCTGCACCCAGATGTTCTTCGACAACCGCACGTACCACGACTGGGCCGAACAGTGCGAGATCCGGGGCATCGATGTGCCCCTCGTCGCCGGCATCATGCCCATCACCTCGATCTCCGGCATGCGACGCATGGCCGAGCTCGCCGGCGGCACGAACTTCCCGGCCCGGCTCCAGAAACGCATCTACCAGATCCAGGACGACCCCGACGCCGTCGCCCGCGTCGGCATCCACTGGGCGACCGAGCAGTGCTGGGACCTCATCGAGCGCGGCGTCGCCGGCATCCACTTCTACACGCTCAACCAGTCCGCCGCGACCATGCAGATCTTCCAGACCCTCGGCGCGAAGAACAGCGAAGCCCTGCGCGGCACGACGTGAGTCGATGCACCATCTCCGAAGCCGCCGCGCCGCGACGGGTCGCATCAAACGGATGGTGATTCGCCTCGTGGTGGCGCAAGCGCGCGCCGCTCAGCCGCCCGTGCCGCCGCTCGTGCCACCACTTGGGCCACCA
>JAGQOI010000286.1 GCA_020427625.1 Phycisphaerales bacterium
AACGGCATGTCGAACCCGCCGGCGGATGCCCATCTCCGAAGGAAGCGGCGCGCGTGCGCCGTGGTGTCGGAGAGGAGTCTGCCATGCGCGGATGCGTGTCGACGTGGTCGTTTGCGGTAGCCGTTTCGGTGGGGATCGTCCGGGCACCATCCGCGCATGGCGGCGAGGCGGATCAGTACTTCTGGGAGCAGGACGTCTCGGGGAACTGGAGTTGCGGGCTGTGCTGGACGCCGCTCGGTCCGCCCATGAGCGCGGCCGACGCGGCGAAGATCAACGTCACCGGCGATCCCTACACGATCACGCTGAACGTCAATCCGACCATCGAGGGGTTCACGATGGATTCGGCGGACGCGCGGCTGTTCGTGTCGGGCGGCACCCGGGTCATGACGGTCGTCGCGCAGCAGGACCTGTCGCAGTCGGTCATCCTCGCGGGCGAGGTCGAGTTGGAGAGCAACGCGACGTGGATCTGCGGACGCGGATTCCGCATCAACGGGCCGTCGTCGCTGCTCGACCTGCACGAAGGCACGACGCTGGACGTCGAGTCGCTGATCCTGGAGAACGCCGGCCGCATCACGGTGAGCAACGGGTCGCCGCTCATCACGACGAGCGGCGGCATCGCCCTGGCCGCCGACACGACGATCAGCATCGCGTCGACCGAATCGCTCCGTCTCGATCTCGGCGGGCCGATCACGGGGACCGGACGCATCCTCGTCAACGGCGCGGCGGACCTGCTCGTCGGCAGCATCGAGAACCAGTCGGCCGTCATCGAGATGAGCGACTCCTCCGCACCGATCGTGCGCGGCATCACGAGCACGGACACGCTCGTCAACGGCGGCACCATTCGCGGCGCCGGTCAGCTCGGGTCCGACGCGCTCGGCCTCGACAACAGCGGCGTCGTCGAGGCGATCCATCCGGCGAACATGCTCCTCGTGAACATCGGATCGCCGGGCCTGGCGAACACCGGCGTGATGCGGGCCGTCGGCGGTGCGACCATGCGCCTCCAACACAGCGTCATCGACAACACCGGCGGCGTGATCGAGGCGGGCGACGGGTCGCTCGTCGAGATCCGACTCGCGCCGATGAGCATCACCGGCGGCACGCTGCGGACGATCGGGTCGGGGCGCATCCGCGACATCACGCAGAGCGACACCATCGACTTCGCCGACGTCACCATCGACGGCGTCTACGAGATCCGCTCGAACGGCGACTCGCGGTTCACCGGCGAGATCACCAACCTCGGCGTCATCGAACTCCAGGCCGGAGCGGGGACGCGATTCCGGGTCTCCGGCGTCTGCACGCTCTCCGGCGGCGGATCGATCCTCACCACCGACAGCACCGCGAACCGGATCGACGGCAACGGCGGCGGGAGCGACCTTCTCATCAACCTCGATCACGCGATCCGAGGCGCCGGCGTGCTCGGCGGGGCGTCCATGGGAATCCACAACGACGGGCTCATCGAGGCCGTTCACGCGGCCAGCCCGCTCACCCTCGATACCAATGCCCAGGGCATGATCAACACCGGAACCCTGCGGGCGAGCGACGGTGCGACGCTGGCCATCCAGCACACGATCATCGACAATGACGGCGGCGTCATCGAGGCCGCGGAAGGATCGATCGTGACGATCCGCGACGCGCCCATGGTCATCACGGGCGGCACGCTGCGCACCACGGGGACCGGACGCATCCGCGACATCACGGTGAGCGACACCATCGATTTCGTGGACGTCACGATCGACGGCGTCTACGAGATCATGCCGAGCGGCGACTCGCGCTTCGCGGGAACGATCACGAACCTGGGCACGATCGAAATGCACGCGGGATCGACGGCGCGATTCCACGTCGCCAACGCATTGACGCTCACCGGCGGCGGCACGCTCCTGATGGGCGGCAACCTGAACAACGTCATCCAGGGCGTCGGCGCCGGCACCGTGCTTGACCACGTCGATCACACGATTCGCGGCACCGGGTTGATCACGGTCCCGATGATCAACCGGGGCGCGATCATCGCCGACGCCGCGCAGCCGCTCACCATCGATGTCACCGACACCCAGCTCTTCGACAACCGGGGATCGCTCCAGGCGGTCGGCGCGGGCGGCCTGCGGATCTCGCGCGGCCCGTTCACGACGAGCGGCGACGTGTTCGTCGGCCCCGGCAGCGTGCTCGCCCGTCTCAACACCATCCTCAGCGACTACATCCAGACGGACGGCGCCACGACCGTCGACGGAACGCTGCTCGTGCAGCCGGGGAATCACGTCACGATCGGCGGCGGCACGCTGCGCGGCAGCGGGACCGTCGAGGGCATCGTCGAGAACCTCGGGGGCACGGTCGAACCCGGCGCGTCGGCCGGAGTCCTGACCATCACCGGCTCGTACGTGCAGGCGGACGCGGCCGCGCTCGTCGTCGAACTCGGCGGTCTGCGGGCGGGAACCGAGCACGATCAACTCGTCATCAGCGGCGCGGCGACGTTGGCCGGAACGCTCACGCCGGTGTTCATCGACGGATTCGTCCCCGAGATCGGCGATGCGTTCACGGTGCTCACGGCGTCGTCGATCACCGGTCAGTTCGATGCCGTGACCTGCGTCGCACCGATGGCGGTGACGTACGACGGTGGATCGGTGGTCCTCACGATCACCGGCGCGCCGCCGGGTCCGGGCGATCTGGACTGCGACGGCGTCGTCGGTCCGTCGGATCTCGCGGCGATGCTCGGGTCGTGGGGTCCGTGCCGCGGGTGCGCGTCGGACCTCGACGGCGACGGCGAGGTGGCGGCGTCGGACCTGGCGATCCTGCTGGCGAACTGGTCGTGAGGTCGGGTCGGGACCGGCGCGCGATCGGGTGCGCCGCCGCCCGTCGGCGCGCGGGCGGGACGAGTCGGGCGGTCGTCACTCGGTGGGGACGGGCTCGAAGATGATGGCTTCGTCGGTGCGTCGGGCGAAGTAGGCGTCGATGCGTTCGAGGCCGGTCACGTGCCGGATGAAGTAGGCGGCGCGGACGAGGTCGGCCCGTTGCAGCGCCGCCATGTGCTGGGTGCCGACGCGGAGGCGTGCGGTATAGAAGGCGCAGCCCTCGTGCTGAATGAGCACGACCCGCGTGAGGTCGTGGGCTTCGACGAGGAACTTGAGTTCGTCGACCGCGCCCTCCTGGGCGACCCGCGCTTCGGCGTAGCCGGCGAGGCTGGCCGGACCGCCGGGCAACGCGACCCGGTCGTACCGAGGCAGGGACAACCCGTTCTGGAGGAAGTCGTCGAAGTGCTCGCCGACCCGGCCGTCCGAGCAGTACACGGCGGCGACATGCATGCGCTCGGGGTCGTACCGATGGCGACTGTGGAAGGGAGTTGATTCGTTCACGGCGACAGGATACCGGGATCGCGCGAGAATGGCACGACGGTATGGGGGATGCCGACGGTGCGGGCACGGGCGTCGTGGCTCGGTGGTTCCGGTACACTGCGTCCGGCGGACCTGCCGCGGCGGGACTGCGCGACGCGTGCGAGAGGCCGCCCATGTTCGATCACCTGCGTCGCCGCCTCACGTTCCGACTGGAGCGTCTCGTCCAGCGCGGCGCGCTGGTCCAGTTGCTGCTCATGTCGGGCCTCGTCGTGCTCGTCGCGGTGGTGGGCGGACTGGTCGCGTGGGCCATCACGCCGAACTTCGATGATCCCCTCGCCGCCGTGTGGTGGGCGTTCCTGCGCCTGACGGACCCCGGCTACCTGGGGGACGACGAGGGCGCGGCTCTGCGGACGATCTCGACCGTCGTCACCGTCCTCGGCTACGTGCTGTTCATGGGTTCGCTCATCGCGATCATGACCCAGTGGCTGGCTCGCACGATCCGGGGGCTCGAGAGCGGGCTCACGCCGATCGTGAT
>JAGQOI010000287.1 GCA_020427625.1 Phycisphaerales bacterium
CGAACGCCGCCTGCCGGCGCGGCACGTCGGGGTCCGCGCCCGTCGCGAACCACGCGCCGTCGGCGCCGATCGTCACGGCGGTGCACGCCCGCGTCGCCGGGCTCAGGCGCGCGATCGCGGCGACGGGATCGGTCTCGCCGGTGAGGCGCGTCGCGTACTGCACGGGCAGGATGAGGTGATCGATGGAGGGCAGAAGCAGGCGGACGCGCTCGGGATCATGCTCCTCGAAGTCCGCGACGGTGATCACGCCCCGGGCGCGGGCGGTGCGGACGGCGTCGAGCCCGGCGTCGAGGTGCCAGGCGTCGACGTACATCGCGCGGGCGCGGGCGATGAGCGACGCGTCCGGTTCGCCGGGACGAAGATCGATCACCCGCGCCTTGTTCATGAGGATCGTCCGCGAACCCGTGGCGCGGTCGACGAGGATGAACGCGTGACTCGGGCCCGCGTCGTCGCAGCGGTGGGGCGGCTCGAACGTGATGCCGAAGCCGCTCATGCCGCGACGAACGACGTCCGACAGCGTGTTGCGCCCGAGCGGACCGGCGAAGTGACAGCGCAGTCCGAGTCGCGCGGCGGCGGCGAGCGCGTTCACGCAGATCCCGCCCGCCTGCGTCTCGTGCGACCGAAGATCGATCTTCACGTCGCGCGGCGGATGCTCGTCGAGTTCGATGAGTTCGTCCACCGCCGCGACACCGAAGCCGAGCAGATCGATGTCCCGCGCCGTGCCCTGCGTCATGATCGTCGGAGTGTATCGTCGCCGACGCCCGCCCGACGACCCCTCATGCCGGGAATCCCCGCCGGATCCCCGCGACGGATCCGCGACGATCGCCCGACGTATCGTATGCTGGACCGACACGACCCCGACCATGACCGGAAGGACCGCCCGCATGCCGACGGCGCGACGCATCCTCGGAATCGCCCCGGCATTCGCCTGCGCGATCGCCGCCGCCGTCGCGGACGCCGCTCCGCCCGATCTCACCGTCGAGGTCGTGCGCGGCTCCGAAGGTCGGGCCGTCGATGCCTACCTCGGCGCCTGCGCCGTCGCCGGATTCGGCGGCGTCGTGCTCGTCGTCGAGAACGACGAGGTCGTGCTGCACCGGGCGTACGGCGCGGCCGACCCGGAGACCGGACGCGCGAACACCATCGAGACCCGCTTCGACGTCGGGTCGATCGCGAAGCAGATCGTCGCGACCGCGATGCTCGTGCTCCAGCAGGACGGACGACTCGCGATCGATGATCCGATCGCCCTGCACGTCGACGGACTCGTCGCCGCCGTGCCGCTCGACAAGCGAGGCGTGACGATCGCGCACCTGCTGCATCACACGTCCGGCCTGCCCGTGGAGCTTTCCGGTCGCATCGACTACGCCAGCGCGCCCGCCGTCGCGAGCGCGCTCCTCGGCGCTCCGCTGCGGTCGCCGCCGGGAACGACGTTCGAGTACAACAATCGCGGGTACTCGCTCGCGGCGATGATCGTCGAGCGCGTCGCCGGCGAGCCGTTCGAACAGTTCGCGCACCGGCGCCTGTTCGATGCCGCCGGTCTCACCCACACCGGCTTCTGTCGCGACGAGGACATTCCCGACGACGTGACCGCCTGCGGCACCGAGGACGGAACGTCGTTCGGCCCGGCGGTGCGCGCGTCGTACGCCTGGGGTCATCGCGGGGCGACCGGTCTGCTCACGACACCGGCCGACCTCTACCGGTGGTTGGACGTCGTGCGCCACGGTGATCTGCTGAACGACGCGTCGAGAGCCTCGCTGTTCCGGCCCGGACTCGCCGACTACGCGCTCGGCTGGTTCGTGCGCCGGATGGGCGATCAGACCACGATCTGGCACGGCGGCAGCACGATCGGATTCGAGGCGCTCTGTTCGCACGAGCGCAACGAGCGCACGGGCACCGAGCGGACGATCATCCAGGTGTCGAACTCGCGCGGGCGATCGGGCACGATCCCGACGATCGTCGGCCGCATCCTCGCCGGCGCCGGCGCGCCGCCGAAGCCCGCGACGCTCGATGCTCCGGAACGCGCGGCGATGGCCGGCGCCTTCGAGTCCGCCGAGGGCGCACGCATCGAGATCGCGGCGGTCGGTGAGTTCCTGCGCGTCGCGCCCGCCAACCAGGCGGCGCTCGATGCCCTGTCG
>JAGQOI010000288.1 GCA_020427625.1 Phycisphaerales bacterium
CGTGCGAGGCGTCGAGATCGCTCATGGCGTGACGTGCCGCGCACTGAATGCCGCGGATCGTGAGGTCCGGCACGATGTGGTTGACGAGTTCATCGGTCGCGAAGAGGGTTTCGGCGTCGCCGCCGGTCGCGATGACGGTGGGGAAGGCGCCGTACGCTTCGGCGTAGCGCTCGGTGAGTTTCCACACGAGTCCGCGGATGCCGTGAAACACACCCTGGAGCATGGCCTGGGCGGTGTTGCGTCCGAAGGCCTGGTCGTCGGGCGCGGCGAAGGCGAGGTCGGGCAGGGCCGCGGTGTACTCATGGAGCGCGTGCAACTGCATCCGCGCGCCCGGCGCGATCGCGCCGCCGTGAAACGTCCCCTCGCCGTCGACGAAGTCCACGGTCACGGCGGTGCCGACGTCGATGACGATGACCGCCTGCCGGACGACGTCGTACGCCGCGGCGGCGTTGAGGAGCCGGTCCTGTCCCGTCAGCGTCTCCGGTTCGAGTTGTTCGCCGATCGGGATGGGAACATCGACGCCGACGCGATAGACGTCGATCGAGAGCTGGTCCTGGAGCATCGACGCGAGCCGGCGCGCCTCCGGATCGTTCACCGATCCCATGAGGATCGCGGGCGAGAGCGCGTCGTCGGCGATGTCCGCCCACCAGGTCTGGATGGTCTGGACCGTGTCGGCGATCGCCTCGTGCGTGAACCGTGCGGTCTCCTCGACCTCGCCGGCGCGGCACCGCCCGATCTGCGTGCGGGTGTTGCCGACATTGATCGCGATGAGGTTGGGACAGGTCATGCGGGGATTGTAGGGCGACGCCGACGCGCACGCCTCCGGTGGCGCACCCGGGTGTTCGTTGGTGCGCCCGGACCCTGCGGGGGTGCCCTGGATGCGGTATGGGAACGACCGCACCATCCGGGTTGCGCGCGCCCGGGGGGGGGCGCGATCCGGCCGGCCGCGGGAGGCGATGGTCTGGTATCCTCCGCCCATGATGACCCATCAGGCGACGCTCATCGACGGCAAGGCGCTCGCGGGCACGATCCGGGAACGGGTGCGCGAGGCGGCGGAGGCGCACCGGCGGGCCGGGCGCCCGGTCCGTCTGGACGCGATTCTCGCCAGCGACGATTCCGGCGCGGCGATCTACGCCCGCAACCAGGCGTCCGTCTGCGAGGCCGTCGGGATCGAGTACGTGCTCCACGAGTTGCCGGGCGGCTCGAAGTACGACGACATCGCCGGTCGCGTGCTGCTGCTGAACACGGACGACGAGGTGCACGCGATCATGGTGCATCTGCCGCTGCCGGCGGAGATCGACACCGAGCGGATCCAGTCGCTGATCGACGTGAGCAAGGATGTCGAGGGCGTGAATCCCGCGAACATCGGTCGCGTCGTCTACGGGCGCCGGAGTCTCGTGCCGTGCACGGCGCTGGCGGTGATGGAGATGATCGAGTCGACGGGCATCGCCCTGCGGGGCACGCGGTGCGTGATCGTCGGCGCGAGCAACATCGTCGGCAAGCCGGTCGCGGTGCTGCTCATGAAGGCCGAGGCGACGGTCATCTCGACGAACAAGTACACGAAGGACCTCGCATCGCTGGCCCGCACGGCGGACGTGCTCGTGAGTGCCGCGGGGGTGCCGGGACTGATCACCGCCGACATGGTGAAGCCGGGCGCGGTGGTGGTGGACGTCGGCATCAACCGCATCACGATGCCGGACGGCACGCGCCGGACGGTGGGCGACGTCGCCTTCGACGAGGTCGCGGGCGTCGCCGGTCATCTCTCGCCGGTCCCGGGCGGCGTCGGCCCGATGACGGTCGCGATGCTCATGCGCAACACGGTGCAGTCGATGGAGCGATCCCGGTAGCGGGCCCTCGCCGCGTCGGTGCCGCTCGATCCGATCGCGCCGTCCGGCATCGATGTGCCCGGCCAGGGAACCGGGGCGGGTCGGTCGGAACGGCGCCGGGCGATCAACCACTCGGTGGCGGGCAATCAACCACCCAGTGGTTGACGGCCCGGGGTTTGATGGCGTTGAACAAGCTCGCCGGCCGGTTCAGGGCCGCGGCGCTGTTCTTGAGCACGTCGACGTGCATGTCGATTCCGGACTGAAGACTCTGCAGTCACGTATTGCCGCGCGCGACACTCCACGGGTCGCGGGCGACGTGAGGACGTTCCTTGCACGGCGCGCCGGGACGACCGATGGAGGTCATCCCATGACGAAGCGCATTCGATCCATCTCCCTGTCGCTCTCCGTCGTGTTCCTCGCCTGCGGCGCGGCCCAGGCGGCCGTGGTCTACACCGATCCCGCGGACAC
>JAGQOI010000004.1 GCA_020427625.1 Phycisphaerales bacterium
TCGACGGCGCCCGACTCAGCGACGCGCCCGAGCGACCCGCACGACGGTATTCGTCCCGTACGGATAGCCCGTCGCCTCGATCGCCAACGATCCGTCGTCCGTCCGCGTGAACGTCAACGACTCGTCGTTGTCGAACCACCGCACGTCGCGGATCTCCCCCGTCACGCCACGGAACGTCCGCCGACCCGGCCCGCGCCGCGCCGGACCGTGCACGTCCGTGTTCGCCGTCGCGGTGAGATCGAACACGTACAGATCCACGCCGTCGTCCGTGCTCAAGCCGAAGTCCTCGCCGTCGCCGGTCACGCCCGGTCGCCCGCGATAGAGCGACGACGACGCGCCGCCGATCCCCTCGATCCACGCCCCGACGACGCCGAAGGCCGCGGACTCGTACGCGGGCAGTCCGCCCTGCGCCTCCGGTCCGAGGTTCATGAGCAGGTTCGCGCCGGCGCGTCGGCAGAGACACAGCGACTCGATCACGTGCGCCGGCGAGAGGAAGTTGAAGTCGCGGGTCGCCTTGCCCCAGTGGAAGTTCATCGTGTGGCACATCTCGCCGGAGACGTACTTCGGCGCGCCCCGCCGGTCGAGCGTCGACGGGCGCCCGCGCTCGAACGTCACGCTGTCGATCTCCGGATGACCGGCGCGCCCCATCGCGTCGATGCCGGTGTTGTTGATGATCATCGCCTCCGGCTGATGCCGGCGGATGAGCGCGTACAACTCGTCCTCGCGCCAGTCCGCGTCCTTGCGCGACCAGTTCCCGTCGAACCAGAAGCCGCCGATCGACCCGTATCGCGTGCACAGGATCTCCACCGAATCGCGCAGATAGCGGAGATAGGCGTCGAAGTCGGCGTCGAACCGTGGGTCCGACCAGTCCAGCGTCGTGCAGTACAGCATCGGCACGATGCCCTCCGCCCGACACCCGTCGACGAAGTCACGCACGAGATCACGACCCGCCGGCGTGTGCGTGACGTCGTACGGCGACAACCCGCCCGTGTCGTACAGACTGAACCCGTCGTGATGTCGAGACGTCAGCGTGATGTACCGCATGCCCGCCCGACGCGCGAGACGGGCATACGACCGACCATCAAAGTCCGCGGCCGTGAACGTCTCCATCAGCCGCATGTACTCGGCCGTCGGAATCCCCTGCATGTGCTTCGCCCACTCGCCGCGACCGATCTGGCTGTACAAGCCCCAGTGCACGAACATGCCGAACGCCAGACCCTCGAACCGCGACACCCGCGCCGACGGCGCCGGTGCCGCCGCGACCTCGTCGTCCGATCCGGCGGCACGCATCGACATCGACACGAGACCCGACGCCGCCGCGGCCTTCATCATCTCCCGTCGTGACATCATGTCGCCTCCCTTCGCGCCGGGGTCGTCGCCGCACGCACGAGTTCCGCGAACCGACGCCCGCGCTGCTCGTAGTTCTCGAACTGGTCCCAACTCGCGCAGCCCGGACTGAGCAGAAGCACATCGCCCGACGCCATGCGCGCCACCGCCGCCCGGACCGCGACCTCGAGCGTCCCGCAGCGCTCCGCCGTCCCTCCCGCGGCCAGGGCGATCGCGTCCGCCGTCGAGCCGATGACGTACAGCCCGCCCAGCGACGGACCCATCGCGCCGATCGGCGACAGATCGACGCCCTTGTCGTAGCCGCCCGCGATGAGATGCACCGACCGCGCCCGATCGAACGCCTCGACCGCCAGCCGACAGGCCTCCGGCGTCGTGGACTTCGAGTCGTCGTAGAACACGCGGCCGTCCGCCTCGTGAACCCGGCGCAGCCGGTGCGGCAACGACGTGTAGGTCGCCAGCGCCTCCGTCGCCTGCGCCGCGGTGATCTCCGGCCTCATCGCCCGGACGGCCGCGATCGCGACCGCCGCGTTCTGCCAGTTGTGCCGCCCGGGCACGGCGAGCGTCGTCTCGAGCGGCTCCCGGTCGGCGCGGTCGCTGCGCACATCGCCCGGACGCGGGTCGAGCAGCAGCCGACGCTTCGAGGCTGCGTAATGCTCGAACGTCCCGTGCCAGTCGACATGATTCGGCGTGATGTTCGTCACGACGCCGACGCGCGGCGTCCACGCCGGCGCGTCCGGCCGGCCGACACCGGCGTCGAGCCAGTACAGCATCGCGCTCGACAGTTCGAGCACGATGACGGTGTCGTCCGCGATCGTCGCGAGGTCGCCGAGCAGCGAGCCGCCGAGGTTGCCGCCGAGACGCGCATCGACGCCTCGCGCGACGAACACGTGGTGCGTCATCGCCGCCGTCGTCGACTTGCCCGCGCTGCCGGTGATGCCGATCACCCGCGCCCGGTCGAGACGCTCGACGAGCAGGCGGATCTCCGTCGTCACCGGCACGCCCGCGGCCGCGGCGGCAAGGAGGGACCGATTCGTGCA
>JAGQOI010000289.1 GCA_020427625.1 Phycisphaerales bacterium
GTCGCGCCATCCGCGATGAGCTCGCCGACCACCTCGACGCCCGCATCGACGACCTCGTCGCCGCCGGACGCTCGACCGCGGACGCCCGGGACCGCGCGATCGCCGAGCTCGGCGACGCCGCCGCCGTCGCCCGCCGCTTCACGCACGCCGCTCGTTCCTCCCGCAGGAGACGATTCATGCAGTTCACCGCCCTCGGTCTCACCGCCGTCGCCGCCCTCACCGCCGGCGTCGTCACGTTCACCCCCGATCCCGTCGCCGCGCCGACGGCGATCTTCCAGCCGCCGCCTGCGTCCGACGCCGGCGTCGACGTCTTCGCCGACGACCCGGTCGAGTTCAACCGGACGTTCACCCTCGCGACGTTCAACGACCTTCTCGCCCACCTCGCGGCTCGTCCGGTGGTCGTGCACTGGTCCGAGCTCGCGGACGTCGGCGTGTCGCCCGACGATGAACTCGACCTCGGCGTCGTCCATCTCCCGGCATCGACGGCGCTGCGCCTCGTCCGCGAGGAACTGCATCGTCGCACCGGCGCGACCATCGACTGGCGGGTGGAGGAGGACGTCATCGAGGTCGGATTCCGCGAGACGTTCGATCGACAGCACACGCGCCTCGTCGCCTACGACATCCGGCGGACGATCGACCAGGTCGCGGCGCGAGAGGAACTCGACGCCCTGTCGGCCGCGGACCGGATCACCGACGTGCTCCACGACATGGTCGAACCCGACCAGTGGCGTGATCGCGGCGGCGACGTCGCGAACCTCCAGTCCGCCAACGGCGTCCTGCTCATCGACGCGCCGGATCGCATGCACGAGCGCATCCGGTGGATCCTCGACGTGATCGTCGAGTCCGACGACGCCGACGGCTGACCCACGCTCCGACGAACCCGCGGCCGGCACACGAACGACCACCGGACGTCCCGCAGGGGACGTCCGGTGTGCAGGTTCGGGGGATGGCGTTCCGGGTCAGGCGGGCGGCGTCCAGGACGCCTTGAACTCGCGGACCGCGGTGGTGAATTCCTCGTCGATCGCCTTGAAGGACTTCGCGGCGACGAGCTTGTCGCGGAGGTCCTTCTTCTGCGTCGCGAAGTATTCGAGCAGGTCGGCCTCGAAGGCATGGACGTGCGGGAGCGGGAGGTTGTCGAGGACGCCCCGCGTACCGGCGAAGATCGAGATGCACTGGTCGATGACGCTGAACGGCGTGTACTGACCCTGCTTGAGGAGTTCGACCATGCGGGCGCCGCGGTCGAGCTGTCGCTGCGACGCGGCATCGAGTTCGGTGCCGAGCTGGGCGAACGCCTCGAGTTCGCGGAACGATGCGAGGTCGAGGCGCAGCGAGCCGGCGACCTCCTTCATCGCCTTGATCTGGGCGTTGCCGCCCACGCGCGACACGGAGATGCCGACGTTGATGGCGGGGCGCACGCCGGCCGAGAAGAGCTCCGGCTGGAGGTAGATCTGGCCGTCGGTGATGGAGATCACGTTGGTCGGGATGTACGCCGAGACGTCGCCTTCCTGGGTCTCGATGATCGGCAGGGCGGTGAGACTGCCGGCGCCGTTCGCGTCGGAGAGCTTCGTCGCCCGTTCGAGGAGGCGGCTGTGGAGGTAGAACACGTCGCCCGGGTACGCCTCGCGTCCCGGCGGGCGTCGGAGGAGCAGCGAGAGCTGGCGGTAGGCGGTCGCCTGCTTGGAGAGGTCGTCGTAGACGCAGAGGACGTGCTTGGGCGTCTTGCCTTCGAGTCCCTGCCACATGAAGTGCTCGCCCATCGCGCAGCCGGCGTAGGGCGCGACGTACTGCATCGGTGCGGGCGAGGAGCTGCCGGCGACGACGACGATGGTGTAGTCCATCGCGCCCTGGGCCCGGAGGGTCTCGACGACGGCGGCGACGGTCGAGTCCTTCTGACCGACGGCGACGTAGATGCACACGACGGCGTCGGGCGTGCCCCAGTACTGCTTCTGATTGATGATCGCATCGAGGGCGACGGCGGTCTTGCCGGTCTTGCGGTCGCCGATGATGAGCTCGCGCTGGCCGCGACCCACGGGGATCATGGAGTCGACGGCCTTGACGCCGAACTGGAGCGGCTCCTTCACGGGCTGTCGGGCGGAGATGCCGGGCGCGACGATGTCGAGTTTGCGGGTGATGCCGGTGTTGATCTCCGGGCCGCCGTCGAGCGGTCGTCCGAGCGGGTCGACGACGCGTCCGAGGAGGGCATCGCCGACGGGCACTTCGAGGAGGCGTCCGGTCGACTTGACGGTGTCGCCTTCGCGGATGCCGAGGTAGTTGCCGTAGATGATCGCGCCGACGGTGTCGAGCTCGAGGTTCATCGCCTGGCCCATGATGACGCCCTCGCGGGTGTCGAACTCCAGGAGTTCGCCGGCCATGCACTTCGACAGGCCGTACACGCGGGCGATGCCGTCACCGATCTCGACGACGCGACCGATCTCGGAGATCTCCAGTTCGCCGGAGAACTGCTCGATTTCCTGCTTGATGACGGACGTGATCTCTTCAGTCCTGATCTTCACGACGTATCCCTCTGGGGTTGATGTCTCAATCGGTGGTGATGAAGCCGTCGAGGCGGCCGCTGACGGCGCCCGACGCGGAGCCCAGCAGGCGGGCCCGGATGCGTCGCAGACGGGTCGCGAGCGAGCCGTCGATGAGCCGGTCGCCGATGCGGAGCTTCAGGCCGCCGAGCATGGTTGCATCGACGTACGGATGGAGCACGGGCTCCTTGCCGATCGACGCGCGGATCCGGTCGCGCAGTGCCGCGAGGGCGCCGTCGTCCATGGCCGCGGGCGTGAACACGTCCACCTCGACCCGGCCGAACGTCTCCTGGACGATGCGGTCGAACGCGCCCTGGATGGCACTGAAGTGGAACAGGCGACCCTTGTCGTTGAGCACGAGCAGGAACCGCAGCGTGAGGTCCGTGACCCGGTCGCTGAAGATCCGGCGGATCGTCTCGGTGCGCCGATGCACGTCGATGATCGGCGACGCGAAGAACTCGCGCAGGGCCGCGTCGCTCCGCATGAGCTCGGCGATCTGCTCGAGTTCGTCGGCGATCTCCTCGATCTTCGGCTGGCCGCCGGCCTGCTCCGCGAGCTCGTAGAGACTCCGGGCGTAGACCATGGCGAGCGCGTCGGTATGGGTGGACATGGCGGGTGCGTTTCCTCGACGTCGAGGTCAGTTGCGGGACGAAAGCTCGCGAAGCGACTCGTCGATCAGACGCTGCTGATCGGCGGCCGTCACCTCGCGCTGGAGGATCTTCGACGCGACCGCGGTCGCGAGCGACGCGGCCTCGGCGTGCAGGGCCAGCACGGCCGCTTGCTTCGCCGCCTCGATGTCGCGGGTCGCGCGGTCCTTCATCTCAGTGAGCTGCGCCTCGTTGCGGGCCCGGAGTTCCTCGCCGGTCGCCTTCGCGTCGGCCTTCGCCTTCGCGATCATCGACGCCGCCTCGGCCCGGGCGGAACGGAGACTCTCCTCGTACTCGGAGAGGGCCGCCTTCGCCTGCTCCCGCGCCTCCTCCGCCGACCTGATCTCGTCGCGGATCTTGCGATCACGCTCGTCCAGACCCGCCGTGATCTTCGGCCAGACCACCCTGGCGAGGACGAAGAACGCGACACCGAAGACGATCAGCGTCGTCGCGGCCGGAAGCCACTCGAAGTTCAGCGGGTTCGAACTCGCCGGGGCGGCATGTTCGCCGCCGGCGGCGTGACCGGCCTCGTCGGCCAGGGCGAGCAGGAGATACCACATGGCAGAACACCTTTGCGGGTCAGACGAGCCGCGACGTGCCGGGCCGGACCGCTCCGGACCGGCACGCCGCGTTCGAGTCCAATCGTCAGAGGACGAAGCCGAGCAGACCGACGACGACCGCGAACAGCGCGGCACCCTCGACGAGGGCGGCCGTGATGATCATGTTCGTACCGATCGGACCGACCATCTCGGGCTGACGGGCGATCGCCTCGACGGCGCTGCCGCCGATGCGACCGATGCCGAGACCCGCACCGACGACCGCGAAGCCGGCCGCGATGCCGCCGCCGATGCCCTTGCCCCAGTTCGGGTTCGCGGCGGTCGTGAGGTCGACCGACTCCTGCAGGTTGGTGGCGTTCGACGCGCCGGCGATGTCGGCCGCGGCGGAGGCGACGTTGAAGAGAGCGACGCCGATGACGGCAACGATCGCGAGTACAAGAACGCGTTTCATGATTCAGGTCTCTCCAGATTCGAATCAGTCGTGGTGACGGCGTCACCCACTCGTTTGGTCAAATGACTGCCGGACGACCATGTTCGGGCGACAGTCGGAAGGTCGGGGGGAACTCAGGCGTGCGACGCGTGGCCGTGCTCATCCTCGTGGTCGTGTCCGTGGTGCGACATCTGTCCGATGAACACCGCGGTGAGGAACATGAAGATGAACGCCTGCAGGAAGGCGACGAACAGTTCGAGGAACGAGATGCCGACGGCGAAGGCGCCCGAGACCAGCGAGATCCCGCCCGCCGCGATCCAGCTCTCCATGCCCTTGAGCGCCATGAGGCCGAACATCGCCAGCGCGGCCATGAGGGTGTGACCCGCGATCATGTTCGCGAAGAGTCGAATGGCGAGCGCGCCGGGCTTGATGAACATGCCGAGCAACTCGACCGGCACCATGATCGGCGCGAGGTAGGCCGGGGCGCCGCCGAGGAGGTGGTGCGCCCAGCCGCCGATGCCCAGCCCGCGGATCGCATGGACCTGGATCACCACGAAGGCGACGAACGCGAGCACGGCGGTCACGGCGATGTTGCTCGTCGCGGTCCCGCCGATGTAGTGGGCGCCGTGCCCGCCGAAGAGCGTCTGAAGATCCAGCAGCGGCACGAGGCCGAGCAGGTTGTTCATGAGGATGAAGAAGAAGACCGTGAGCAGGAACGGCAGGTAGCGGTTCGTCTGCGCCCCGAGCACCGGCTCGATCGCCTTGTCGCGGAGATACAGCGTGACGACCTCGACGAACTGGCCGAGACGCGACCGCGTCAGGTAGCGATCGACGCCGTCCGACTCCGGACCCGTCGCGATCGCCCTCGCGGCCCGCGCCATCACGAGCAGCAGGAGCACCGTCGCGACGATCAGCGTGACCATGTGCATCGTGAGCAGCGGCATGCCGTGCCACGAGACGATCGTCTTGTCGAGCACGTGCTCAAGGGGATTGATGCCTGCGGCGAGGAAGAACATCCGCAGCTACTCCGAAGGGGGGGTCGAGGTCGGGAAGTAGGGACGCATGTGTCCGGCGTAGACCCGGGTCTCCGCGAACAGCGTCACCATGTACGAAAGACCGATGGTCAGGCCGAGCCA
>JAGQOI010000001.1 GCA_020427625.1 Phycisphaerales bacterium
CGAGCCCGGGGAGTCGAGCGCGCCGAGTCGGTGTCCGGCCCGGACGAGCAGCGCGACCAGCGGGAGGCTGATCGCGAGTCCGAGCCCGATCATCGTGAGGACGGCGAGGATCATCGTGCGACGGTGCTACCAGCCGTGATCGGCGAGGTAGCGCTTCTGTTCGGCGAGCCAGCGCATGGTGGTCGCGGCGGCGACGTTGTGCGTCGCACGGGGGATGAGCCAGACGTACCCGGACCCGGATCGCTCGGGGTGCGAGCGGCGCTGGCGGATACGGTCGGCAAGGAGGCGCACGCCGCCGTCGAGGTAGAACGAGTCCAACTCGCCGCACGCGAGCCGGATCCGGTCCTCGAAGAGAGCGCCGTAGAGGTCCCAGTCGGCGACGAGCTGCGCGGCCAGGTCCCGGGCCCGCCAGACGCTCACGACGTCGGGATCGATGCGCCCGGTGACGCGATCGAACATCGGCTTCGGGAGGCCGGTCGCCGGGTCGCGCGGCGAGAACATCGCATCCCAGGCCGCCCACTGCTCGCCCGAGCGCCCGTCGGGACCGAGCACGCGTTCGATCGCCGCCTCGACGCGGACCGTCATGCGCACGACGGGCGTCCCGTCGCGACCGGGCGCGCGGTAGGACGGCGTCGGCTCGCCGCCGTCGGTCTCGTACATGCTCGCGTCGGTGTAGAGGTTCGTCCGCTGGAAGGCGCGGAAGTCGACCGGGTCGGGGGAACTCGCCCAGCAGGCGCCGAACGTCTCCGGCCAGTGCGTCGCGAGCCAGAGCGAACTCCAGGCGCCGGAGGAATGACCGGTGACGATGCGGGCGGCGGACTCGGGGATGAGCCGGTACTGCGATTCGAGGTAGGGGATGAATTCCTCGACGAGGGCGCGGCCGCGCGGGCCGTTGTTCTCGCTGTCGACGAAGCCGTGATGACCGAGCGGCGCTTCGGGATCGAGCACGATGATGATCGTGTCGGGGCGCAGGCCGCCGGTGCCGAGCTGCTGGACGCGGGCGTATCGCCGCGCCTCGGTGTAGCGTCCGCCGAAGCCGGGAACGACGTACGTCGCGGGCCAGTGCCGGTCGGCATTCGCCGGATCGTGATAGCCGGCCGGGAGCGCGATGCCGGCGATGTGGTCGACGTCATGCCCCGCGAAGGCGCTGAGCATCGGGCTGCGGAGACGGGCGATGCGGAAGAAGTCGTTCTCCGACGGCACATCCGGACCGGCGATGACGTGGGAGAGGGTGAACGTGAACGCCTCGTCGCGCGCCGAGGAGACGTCGACCTCCATGACATCGGAGTACAGGTTGCCCGGTCCCTCGAGACGCGAACGCTCGGTGTCGTCCTGGTCGAGCAGGACCTGCACGCGGTACCGGCCGTCGAGGCCGTCCACCGAGCCCGGCCACGCCATCGCGCCGCCGTCGATGACGACCGACCCGCCCGGCGCGAGGTCCGTGACGTCGATGCCCGCGAGCGGCTGCGGCGACTCGTAGAACGGCGCGTCGATCGGGCTCGACCGGCTCAGCGACGGCTCGTTCGCATCGATGAAGTGCAGGAGCAGGCGGCCGCTCACGGGCGTGTCGCGCACGCCCTCGGGCAGCGTGACGGTGTAGAGGTCCCCGCCGGCGGCGACCGGACCGACGAACCCGACGAGCAGACCGACGACCAGCCGGCACGCCACCAATCGCGTGATGCGCATGATGCAATGACCTCGACGAGAGAGGGACGAGAGGGAGATTGTACGAGTTCCTACGCACGCCGCGCCCGCCGGGTGCGACCCGA
>JAGQOI010000290.1 GCA_020427625.1 Phycisphaerales bacterium
AACGGCGACCATCGGCGGGTGGGTGAACGGTTCCGGCGGGAAGGGCGCCTCATGCCCGACGGCGTCGCGTGCGTCGCGAGCTGGCTCGATCCCGCGGGCACGGTCTGCTTCCAGATCACCGAGGCGCCCGACCGGGCCGCGCTCGACGAGTGGGTCCGGCGGTGGCAGGACCTCGTCGAGTTCGAGGTCGTCGAGGTCGAGCCGTCCGCCGCGTTCTGGGCCCGGGTGAATCGGTCGGTCGAGCGCGGCTCCTGAGCGCCGTCGCCGCGGCGTCAGGTCCGCTCCTGCGAGACCGAGAGCGCCAGTCCGTCCGGGTCCACGTACTGGGCGATCTGGGCGCCGAACACGTTCTTCGGCGTCTGGAGACAGGTCACGCCGCGCGACAGCATGGTCTGGTGGAACGCATCGAGGTCCGGCACGCTGAAGCCGGGGCGGCAGCTTCCTGGCGCCTCGCGGCCCGGCTCTCCGGTCACGGCCGGCTCGTCGCTCGCGTGCAGGGCCAGCGTCGCGCCGCCGGTCGCGAACTCCGTCCAGTGCGGCGTCTCGAATCGGAGCGGCAGGCCGAGCACGTCGCGATAGAAGGCGACCGACCGCGTCATGTCGCTGACGAAGATGATGCTGTAGTTCACGTTCATGGTCATGTGACGACCTCGTCGGAAGGTGGGTTCGTGTCGTCTGCCGCGTGAACGGCAGTATGACGTCCCGCGTCGTCGAATGGCAACGGGCACGCCCCGGCCGCCGGTGAGGGTGGTATGCTCAGCGGCTCACGTCACCCGGAGTCACATCATGAACGTGCACGATCTCCTGAAGTACAGCGTCACCTTCACGCACGGCATTACGAAGGCGTACGTCGCCGACATCACGGACGACGAGATGCTCGTGCGGGCGGTGCCCGGGTCGAATCATGTCGCCTGGCAGCTCGGCCACCTGATCGCCTCGGAGCATTCGTTGCTGACGGCGGTCGGCGGCGCCATGCCCGATCTTCCCGACGGCTTCGCCGAGAAGCACGGCAAGGACAACATCCACAGCGACGACCCGAAGGACTTCCTGTCGAAGAAGGCGTACCTCGGACTCATGCAGAAGATGCACGATGCCGCCCTCGCGGTGATCGACGGCGTCGATGAGGCCGGGCTCGACGCGCCCGCCCCGGAGTCGTTGCGCGGCTTCTTCCCGACCGTGGGCTCGGTCCTCTTCATGGCCGGCGGACACGAGATGATGCATGCGGGTCAGATCGCGGCCATCCGGCGGAAGCTGGGCAAGCCGATCGCGATCTGAGTACGGTCACGCGATCACTCGGATCGGTCCCCTGAGGCCCGGGCCCGCAGCAGCAGGCCCAGCCCGATGAGCAGCACCGGCCCGCCGTACACGATGCCGACGTACAACCAGTCGATCGAATCCGCCTGCAGCGCGTAGAGGCCCGCGCCGCGGTATCCCGCGCCGGAGACCACCAGCACGAGCACGCCGACGGCGATGGCGACGGGCGTCGATCGCACCATCTTGAACGGCGCGTTCATGCCCTTCCGTCGCGCCCGGATGTAGGCGAGGGCGACGAACATGTACGGCACCACGAGCGACAGCGACGCCAGGTCGTTGAGCAGCGAGAGGAACGCCTCGGAACCCGCCATCCCGGCGACGATGCTCAGCAACGGAATGAGGAAAACGTCCCCTCCGGGACCGCGGCAAACATCGCCCGGATCGGTGATTCGATCCAGATGACCGTCGCAGAGCGAGTGTGCGGCCAGAGGCCGCTCCGGAGCGCTCAAGAAAGAGATTTGGCGGAGCCGGCTTTGCCGGCCCCGCCAAATCGGGGCAACTGGCGTTTGTTTGAACCGGAGTCCTTGTGCGCCCGCTCAGGCCCGCCGGATCGAATCCGGCGCGGCCGTACCAGAGCGAGTGTGGGCCCGGAGGGCCCTACGGAGCGCTCAAGAAAGAGATTGAGCCCGGTTCAAAGAACCGGGCTCAAATCGGGGTGACAGGATTTGAACCTGCGACTTCTGCCTCCCGAAGACAGCGCTCTACCAAGCTGAGCTACACCCCGTCGGGTTCGATCCATGCGAACGGCGGATCATCGTCGGTTCCGGATCCCGACGCAAGCCCATTCGCCCGGAATACGTCGAGCAACAATGCGCGGAGCAGGATTCGAACCTGCGAAGGCGTACGCCAACGGGTTTACAGCCCGTCCCCTTTGGCCACTCAGGAATCCGCGCGAGGAAGCCGCGTACTGTATCGTCGACCGCCGGACGGTTCAAGGCCCGCGGCCGTCGACCCGCCGGTCGCCCGACGGACCCGCCGGACCGGATCGGGACCGGCTGCGCCCCCGGCGACCGCGGCACCAGCGCCGACCGGGTCAGGGCGGCGCCCGAAGTCCGCGACGAATCCGGTTCACCCGCATCCCGTACACCGGCATGACGAACGGGAGCGTCGCGTAGATCCAGCCCGGCCACATGAACAGGGTGGGCGGAACCACCGACGCGACGAACACGGACAGCAGTCCCGTCGCGCCGAGAATGGACCAGGCGCCGATCTCGGCCTTCGTGTCGAACCGTTCCAGCGCGTCGAGACGCAGCGCGGCACGCTGCCGCCAGGCGTGCAGGTTGAGCAGCACGATCGTCAGGCAGATGAGGACGAAACCCACGCCGTACACGGCGAAGAGCACGTGCAGTTGCGAGAGCGTGATCGAGATGTTCGCGGCCAGCCGGCCGCCGGTCATCGTGTGCACGAACCCCGACGCGAGCATCTTCAGCGGATAGATGTAACACAGGACGACGAAGACGAGCAGGCCGCTCAGGGCGATCGTCGGCCGGTCCTCCATCCCGTACCGACGCGACCAGCCCCAATGCGCGTACCACACGAGCAACAGCATCACGAAACTCAGCCCGAACGCCGGCGCATCCTTCACCGCGACGATCAGCTCGTCGTAGGAGCGGGGGATCGAGTCGATCGAGATCACGAGCAGCGTCACCGCGAACGCGAACGAGGCGTCGACGAACGTCTCCGTCCGCGTCATCTCCACGCCACGCTGACGGAACCCGTCGACCACCGGACAGCGTTCGAGATGTTCGTCGGTCAGCGGCGTCATGGTCAGAGCATACGAAGGACGAGTCACGCCGTGCAACCCGGACCGCCCATCCCCCGTCGACACGACCGGCGAGCCCGGCGCGATACGATGCCGGTATGTCCCTCGTCGTGCGGGAGTACGGACCGACCACGGCGCCCAAGGTCGTCGTGCTGCACGGTGGACCCGGCGCGGCCGGGGATCTCGCGCCCCTCGCGACCCTCCTCGCGACCGATTTCCGGATCTTCGAACCGCTTCAGCGAGGCGCGGCGTCGTCGCGACTCACCGTCGCGCGGCACATCGCCGACCTGCTCGACGTCCTCGACCGAGTCGCGCCCGGCGAATGCCCGCATCTCGTCGGTCACTCATGGGGTGCGATGCTGGCGCTCGCCTTCGCCGCCTCGCACCCGCAGCGCGCCTCGGCGCTGACGCTGGTCGGATGCGGGACGTTCGACGCGGCTTCGCGTGCGCAGCTGCGGGCGACGATCGAGTCGAGAACGACCGCCGCCATGCGGGCCGCGCTGATCGCGATCGAGGACATCCCGGATCCGTCGGAGCGCATGTCCCGCTGGCGGGCGATCATGCAGCCGGTCTACGACGTGAACTGCGACGTCGCGCCGGCGCCCGTGTCGTTCGATGCCCGTGCGCATCGCGAGACGTGGGACGACATGCTCGGTCGCCAGGCCGACGGGACGTATCCCGCGTCGTTCGCGGCGATCGATGGTCCGGTGCTCATGCTGCACGGGCGCGAGGATCCGCATCCGGGCCGGATGATCCATGCCTCGCTGGCGGCCGTCATGCCGCGGGTCGAGTACCGCGAGCTGGCGACGTGCGGGCACGATCCGTGGCGGGAGCGGCAGGCCCGGGCGGCGTTCCTGTCGGTCCTGCGGTCGTGGATCGTGGCGCATGGATGAGGGGTCGCGGTCGTTGGAACGCGCGATGGCGCGGGGTACAATCGGGCGTCGCTCGCCCGGCGCGCGAGCCGCTTCACCCTCCGGACCGCTCCCATGAAGTCCATCTCCTCCGCTGTTCCGGCGTCTCTCGCCGCGATGATTCCCGCGACGTTCGTGCTCCCCGACGGGGGGCGCGTGCTGGATGTCGGGGGCATTCGCACGATCGTCAAGCTCGACGGCGCGCAGACCGGCGGCGCGTTCTCGCTGGCCGAGGTCGTCGTGCGCCCGGGCGAAGGCCCGCCGCCGCATCGACACGCGCGGGAGGAGGAGACCTTCATCGTCGTCGATGGTGTGCTGCGGGTGACCTGCGACGGCGTGGAGCGCGATGTTCCGGCGGGCAGCGTCGCCGTCCTTCCGCGTGGCTCCGTGCACGCCTTCACGAACGCGACGACGGTGCCGGTCCGCTTCCTGGTGCTGATCACGCCGGCGGGCTTCGAGGGATACTTCGACGCGATGAACGCCCTCGCGGTCCGCGGCGCCTTCACGCCGGACGCCGCGATCGCCGCCGGCGAGGCGTTCGGGATCGAGTTCCTGCTCTGAGGCACCGCTGTCGCATTGACGCCTGACGCGGCGCCCTCCATCATGCCCGCATGTCCATGCCGCTGCGGAGCGTGATCGCCGTCGTGCTGGTCGCGATCATGTTCGTCGCCCTGTTCGGCCTGCTGGCGACGTTCGAGCCCGGCGCCGGGCATCTCGCGTGGCGGATCGGCTACGGGCTGGTGGCCGGGGCGTGTCTCGGCGGGATCGTGCTCGTCCTGTGGCGCCGACGCTGAGGGAGACCGGGTTGACGACGAACGTGGACATCCGACGACCGACGCTCGACGACCGTGACGAGTGGATGCGCCTGCGCCGGGCGCTCTGGCCGGACTGCGATCCGCCGACGTGTCTGGAGGAGATGCGCACGATTCTCGCGGCGACCGATCAGCTTGCGCTGCTCGCCTTCGTCGACGATCGCGCCGTCGGCTTCGCGGAGTTCTCGATCCATCCGCACGCGCCGGGCTGTCACACGATGTCGGTCGGGTACCTGGAGGGCTGGTGGGTCGATGTGGACCATCGACGCACCGGCGTCGGCGGCGTGCTCGTCCGTCGCGGCGAGGACTGGGCCCGCGCGATGGGCTGTCGCGAGATGGCGTCGGACACGTGGATCGAGAACGTCGGGAGCGATGCCGCGCACCGCGCGCTGGGCTTCGAGGAGACGGATCGTCTCATCCACTATCGCCGGACGCTCGAGTCGGGTTGAAGGCGGTCCGCCGGCGGCTCGGGCGACGCATTCTTTTCGTGTCTCATCAGGTGGATTCTGCATTGACGCGGCGGCGGTCGCCGGTAGATTCGCGTCGGCAGTTCCGGCCGTGGGGGCCGTCGCGCGGGGGCGCGGCAAACGGTCGGCAGAGTGTGTGCGTGATGGTCGTCGACCGGATCGCTTCTCGCGCATCGCAGCATCCTGGCCGCACGACGGTCGCCGGTGGCACCACCGGCGCATGATGTCGCGGTGCGCTTCGTGTCCTCGAACTGGAGACCAAGGACGTCATGAGAAGGCATGGAATCATTCTGACGTGCGCCGTGATCGCCGGCGCGACACTCACCCCCGGCAGCCTCGCCGCGCCAGACCCGGTCGCGCCGCGACCCGCGGTGGTGGTCGAGGACGCGGTCATCATTCAACTCGACGAGACCGGCGTGCGCCTCATGGACCTGATGGGCCTGCCCGACCTCGGTCTGACCGGCGTGCCGGGCCTCGATACGCTCGGTGAGCGCTTCGGCGTCACGGAGGTGCGCGAGCAGTTCCCCGGCGCGTCCGTGTCGGATCTCGATCGCGGGCTGCCGGATCTCTCCGGCTATCACGTCGTGACGTTCGATCCGACGCTCACGACCGTCGACGAGGTCGTCGCCGCGTATCGGGCGGCGGCGTTCGTCCGCAGCGTCGAGTACATCGGCATCCATCGCATGGACGCGACGCCCAACGACGGCAGCTATCCCACCCAGTGGCATCTGAACCAGGCGAACGACAAGGACATCGACGCCCCCGAGGCCTGGAACACCGAGACCGGCGATCCGTCGATCGTCGTCGCCGTGCTCGACTCCGGGGTGCGGTACTACCACAAGGATCTCGGCGGCGCGGCCGCGTCGTCGTCGAACCCGGCCGCGACCGACGGCAACATCTGGATCAACCTCGCCGAGAAGAACGGCGCCCCGGGCGTCGACGACGACGCCAACGGCTATGTCGACGACTGGGTCGGCTACGACTTCGTGACCGGCGCGACCGGCTGCTGGTCCGGCGAGGACTGCAGCGGCACGGACAACGATCCCCGCGACTTCAACGGGCACGGCACGCACTGCGCCGGCAACGTCGCCGCCATCAACAACAACGGGTACGCGACCGCGAGTCCCGCCGGCGGCTGGGGGAACGGCTCGCTTCAGAACGGCGGCAACGGCGTCAAGGTGATGTGCCTGCGCATGGGCTACTCCGGGTCGTCGGGCGGCCAGGAGGTCGGGTTCGTGCGGATGGACTTCGCGGCGTCGGCGTTCTACTACGCCGCGAACAACGGCGCGAGGATCGCATCGTGCAGTTGGGGGTCGTCCAACAGCGGCGGCATCGCGGCCGCGCTGGACTACTTCGTCGGGTCCGGCGGTCTCGTCTTCGTCGCCGCGGGCAACGCGAACAACCAGACCGCGGGCTATCTGAACAGTCGCAACGACTGCTACAGCGTCGCCGCGACGAACACGTCGGATGCAAAGGCGAGCTTCTCGTCCTACGGCACCTGGGTGGACATCTCCGCGCCGGGCGACGGGATCCTGAGCAGCTATCACGTGCATTCGGATCCGGCGAGCGACTACGTCGCGACGCTGAGCGGCACGTCGATGGCGACGCCGCTGGTCGCCTCGACGGCCGCCGCGACCTGGTCGGCCAACCCGACCTGGTCCGCCGCGCAGGTGTGGGCGCAGGTGCGCGACACCGCGGACAACATCGACGCGCAGAATCCGTCGTACATCGGGCGCCTCGGCTCGGGGCGCATCAACCTCGCCAGCGCGGTCGCCGGCGGCGTGCCGGGCTGCCAGAACAACGGCCAGTGCGATGACGGCGATCCGTGCAACGGCGTCGAGACCTGCGTGAACGGCGTCTGCCAGCCCGGTGCCATCGTCGACTGCAACGGCAACGGCGTCGCCGACGCCTGCGACATCGCCTCCGGCACGAGCCAGGACTGCAACAGCAACGGCGTGCCGGACGAATGCGAGGGCGGCAACCCGTGCGGCGGCACCGGATCGACGCTGCTGCTCGTCTTCACCGGCTCCACGAGCGTGCCCGGCGTCGGCACCGTGCAGAACGAGGACATCGTCGCGTTCGACACCGGCACCGGCGTCTACTCGCTGTACTTCGACGGCAGCGACGTCGGACTCGGCTCGTTCGCGATCAACGGACTGGCCGTGCTTCCCGGCGGCGATCTGCTGATGTCGTTCACCGCCGCGGGCACGATCGGCGGCGTCTCGTCGGACGACTCCGACATCCTCCGGTTCACACCGACGTCCCTCGGGTCCAACACGGCGGGATCGTTCTCGATGTACTTCGACGGCAGCGACGTCGGGCTGACGAGCAGCAGCGAGGACATCGACGCGATCGGCTTTGCGCCCGACGGGCGACTCGTCATCTCGACGGTCGGCAACCCCGGGGTGTCCGGCCTCAGCGGTCTCGCCGACGAGGACCTCATCGCGTTCTCCGCGACCAGTCTCGGCAGCGCGACGGCGGGATCCTGGAGCTACTACTTCGACGGTTCCGACGTCGGCCTGACGAACAGCTCGGAAGACGTCGATGCCGTCTCGATCCTGTCGAGCGGACTCATCTCGCTGTCCACCCTCGGCAACTTCTCCGTGAGCGGCCTGTCCGGTGCCGACG
>JAGQOI010000291.1 GCA_020427625.1 Phycisphaerales bacterium
CTCGAGCCGCGCCAGCTCGCGAACTTCGTCCTCACGACCATGGAGGGCGGCGTGATGCTCGCGCGCACGCATCGATCCTTCGACGCCTTCGACCTCGCCGTCGCGTCGCTTCGCGATTACATCGACCGGCTCATCCGATCCGGCACCACCGAACACCACGACCCCGCCCCCCGCACCGCGGCGAGCCGTGGGAAAGGACGCACGCCATGATCCCCCACCGACGTCGACCGCGCGCCGCGCTCCTGCTCACCTTCGCCGCCCTCCCTCTCACCGCCTGTGCCCCGCACCCGACCCCGGACGCGCTCGTCACGCGGCGCGTGGACCTCGTCGACGACGCCGGCATCGTGCGGGCGCGGCTCGGCATCGACGCCGACGGGTCCGCCGGACTGTTCCTCATCGGTCCCGACGGCCTGAACCGGGCCGCGCTCATCACCGACGACGCGCAGACCGCGCTGTACCTCTTCGATCCCGACGGCGCGATCCGTGTCGGCGTCGCGCAGTTCGCGCACGGCGGCGGCGGCGTGGCGCTGCACGGTGCAGCCGGCCGCGGCGCGACGGTGCTGTACATGAAGGACGGCGCCGGATCCCTCACCCTCTTCGACCCCGACGGCGCGACCCGCGCCCGCTGGCCGGACTCCCCCGCGCCGACCGCCACCGGAGACGATCGATGATCACGCTCGCGACCATCACCCTCTCGATGCTGCTGTCGGGCTCCGGCGAACCCGGGACGCCGACCGACGACCACGGCTTCGTCGCGTACCAGGCGGGCATCGCCGCGGCGGAGAAGTCGCTTCGCCTCGGCGAGACCCGTGAACTCCGGCGCTGGCTCGACGCCTGTCCGCCCGCATACCGAGGGTGGGAGTGGCGGCATCTCGATTCGATCACGGACACCACGACGCGCACCGTCCCGACCGTCGCGACGCCCATCCGCATCGTCATGGCGCCGAGCGGCGACCGCTGCGCCACCGTCGAAGGCGCTGCCGTGCGCATCCGCTCGTGGCCGGACCTCGCCGAGATCACCGTCATCGACGGGCACGACGACGCCGTGTACCGCGCCGAGTTCAGCCCGGACGGGCGCCGACTCATCACGGTGTCGCGCGACGTCACCGCCCGCACGTGGGACCTCGACACCGGCGCGGAGATCGCGCGCATCGATCTCGCGAATCCGGCGTTCGCGGCCGCGACGTTCGACCCGACCGGCGCCGTCGCCGCGACCTGCGCCTGGGAGCGCGACGACGCGGGCAGCGTCTTCGGCGTCGTCTGGTTGTGGGATCCGCGAACCGGCGACGTGCTTCGGCGCGTGCGGGTCGGCGTCAAGCCGCTCAGCGCGATCCGGTTCACGCCCGACGGCGCGCACCTCGTCGTCGGCTCCTGGGACGGCCTCGTGCACGTGCTCGACGCCGACGCCGACGAAACCGTCCCCCTGTCGCTGCCCGACGAAGGCATCTACAACGCCGTGAACGACGTCGCGGTGAGTCCGGACGGACACTTCGTCGCCGCGGCATCGAAGGACCGTACGACCCGCGTGTTCGACCTCGCGACCGGCGATCTCGTCGCGACCCTGCGCGGGCACCTCGGCTATGTCGAGGGCGTCTCGTTCTCGCCCGACGGCGCGACGCTCGCGACGTCGTCCATCGACGCGACGATCGCGCTGTGGACCGTCGGCGACTGGTCCCGGCGCACGATCCTGCGCGGCTCGACGGGCAC
>JAGQOI010000005.1 GCA_020427625.1 Phycisphaerales bacterium
CGGGCGCTGTTGCATCCCCCGGAAGGGCTCGACAACGAAGCCGCTGCATTGCCGCCGGGATGAGGCGCCTACCGTGTCCAGCCGCGCAGGACCGATTCGAGATCGGCCGCGCCGACGATGCCGTCGCGGTCGAGGTCCGCGACGGAGTCGGCGAGACCCCAGTCGGCAAGGACGACGGCGAGGTCGCGGGCGTCGATGTGGCAATCGGCGGTGATATCCGCCCCCGGACGGTCCAGCGGGCGGAAGACCACATCGTCGCCAGTCATGAGGATTTCACCGCGATCGTTGATGACCCATGCGGAACTGGTGCGAAGCCCGGAGAGTTCCGCGAGCGAGATGAACTCTCCATTCAAGAGGATCCAGGCACCCATTTCTCCGCCGCCGACGATCGTCCCAAAGCGGTTGATTCCGTACGCTCTCGCATCCGAGCTGATGATCGTGAGTTCCGTCATATCCCATCGGACCGCGTTCTCAACGTATTCGGGCTGGAAACATGAGATGCGTCCGACGACAGTGCCGGCAGGACCGATCGCATATGGCTGTGCGATCGGCACCGATCCATCGGCGCAGTTCAGGTTGGGAAGGACATGCGATCTCCCCGCATCGATGACGATGACCTGTGACGGAGAGAAGCTGCGTACGACAATCGTGCCGTCGTCGTTGATGTCCTGCGCACACGCGTTGGATGAACCAACGATGTCGTCGAGCAGGGTGAGTTCCCCGTCTTCCCAGAGAAATGGGTGCCGCTCTCCGAGCGGGCCGACTCCCAACCACCCCACGATCTGGTCGTGATTGTTGATCGCCATCGCCTCGATCCCGTTTCCCTGTCCGTCGGGGATCGGAATCGTGATGTACCGACCGTCGATCCACGCCCAGCCGAACTGGTGCCCGTCCGGCCCCACGGCGCGTCCGGTCATGTGTCCCTTGTCGTTGACGCCCTTCGCATAGGCCTGCGCGGCACCCGGCGGCAGGGAGAACTCCGGATGGTGCCCGTCCTCGGGCGTCCAGTAGTAGATGGCGAAGGCGTTCAGATCACACGTCCTCCAGCGACCGACCACCGCGCCGTGGATGTTCATGTCTTCAACAGTGATGGAACTCGGAATCGGCCCGCAGTCTGGTACGGGCAACTCGATGACCTCGTACATGCATTGCGCCTGCGCGACCGTCGCGGTACTCACCATCGCCACGATCGCGGCACGCATTCGATGCATCGGATGCTCCTCCTCGGGTTGGTCGCCCTGCAGTTCTACGCAAACGCCGCGCCGGGCCTGCGCGCGATCTCCATGGATTTCCATCGTTCGCGCATCGCTGCCCGAAGTCCCGGGACAGTTCCCCCGGGGAACTGTCCCATCCAACACCCGTCGCGCCGAACGTCGACCTCGGATCGACGAAGCCCGCCTGCGGCGGGCGCTGTTGCATCCCCCGGAAGGGCTCGACAACGAAGCCGCTGCATTGCCGCCGGGATGAGGCGCCTACCGTGTCCAGCCGCGCAGGACCGATTCGAGATCGGCCGCGCCGACGATGCCGTCGC
>JAGQOI010000292.1 GCA_020427625.1 Phycisphaerales bacterium
AGGGCCGCCGACAGGACGGCGGAATGACGGCCGGCCGGTCGCCGGGCGGAACGAAGCATCGTGCGGTTCATGGTCGGGTTCCTTTCGGGAGACGAGGATCGGTCGCGCCGATCCGTCCGACTGAACACGCACTCCGTCCCCCGCGCGCCGACATTTTTCCGCCGCTCGCCCCGCGCGAGGCGCCGGAGCATCGCGGCACCCTCGCCGATGCCGAGCGCGAGCGGCGTCGGGACGTCCGCGGCTCGTGCGCCGCCGCGTCCGTGAAGCAACGCTCCCGCTCGATCGTCGAGTGCGCTCGGCACGGGCACGCGCGTCGTCGACGGTCGCGGGTTCCCGATCTCGCGCCGGGTGGCGTCCCGGGCGTTTCGTGAGAACGGTGGGTCGCTCGATCTCCATGATCTCGCCGCGGTCGGTGAGCGTCGCACTCGCCGTCGATCAATCCCGCTCCGGGCGTGCGGTTCGCGCCGCTCTTCGCCCCACTTCCGCTCCCCCTGCCGGCGAACATGACGGCTTGATGACGAACGCGAATCTAAGTGTTCACGGGTCTCCGACATGGTGTCGTCCACCGGTATGCTCGCGTGCGTCGCCTGCACATCCTGCAGTCGATGCACCGCTCACGCGTAGCTTCTGCACGAGTTCTCGATCCCCTCCTGATCGCGACCGATCCTCACCCTCGCGAACGGCCCATCCATGCTCGAGCGACTCGCCCGCTTCGTGTTTCGACACCGCGACCTGCTCTTTCCCGCTCTCGTGGCGGCGATCCTCCTCTGGCGGCCGCCCGCCCCGCTCGGCGATCGCGCGGGCGATGCGCTCTGGATCGTCGGCGTCGTCCTGATCGGGCTCGGCCAGGCGCTGCGGGCGATCACGATCGGACTGCGGTACATCAAGCGGGGCGGGCGCGACGGGCGCTTCTTCGCGCCCGAACTCGTCGTGAGCGGCATCTTCGCGCACTGTCGCAACCCCATGTACGTCGGCAACCTCCTCATCGCGACCGGACTCTTCGTCGCCGCCGGCGATCTCATCGGCATCGCCGTGGGCGCCGGCGTGTTCATCGCGCTGTACGCGACGCTCGTGCACGGCGAGGAGCAGTACCTCGCCGGCCGGTTCGGCGAGGACTATGCCGCGTACTGCCGGACCTCGCCCCGATGGTTCGTGCGTCTGCGCGGCCTGCGCGCGACGCTCGGCGCCCCGTTCGACTGGCGCCGCCTCCTGAACAAGGAATACGGCACGCTGTTCATCTCCTTCATGGCGCCGGCCGGTCTCCTCGCCTGGAAGATCGTCCGCGCGGAAGGCGTCGCCGGGCTCGCGGCATACGCGCTGCCGTTCGCGCTCTATGCCGCGATCGTCCTGATCGCGTATGTCGTCGTTCGCGTGCTGAAGAAGCAGCGGCGTCTCGATCCGCCTCGCGACGAGAGCGTCGCCCACACCCTCGCCGTCGCCCGCGCGCAGATCAACCGCATCGACGACGATCTGCTCCGGCTCTTCAACGCCCGTGCCCGCGAGGTGCGGCGGGTGTACGACGTCAAGTCGGAGAACCGCATCCCGCGCTTCGACTCGGCGCGCACGGAACAGATCCTCGCCCGCATTCGCGCATCGAATCCCGGGCCGCTCCGCGACGATGAGATCGACCGGCTCTTCCGGTCCGTCCTGAACACCTTTCTCGGGATGGACATGACCGACCCGGCCGCCGCGCGGACGTCCGGCTCCGTCTCGATCGAACCCGCCGCCGGCTGAGGAGATCACGCCCATGGCTGAGGACACGATCTTCCGGGCGACCGGCCGCGTGTCGGACTTCGCGTTCGACGAGCGGGTCGTCGCCGTCTTCGACGACATGGTGTCGCGCAGCGTGCCGTGCTACGACGAGGTGCAGACGCGCCTCGCCGAGCTCGTCATCGAACTGCTGCCGGAGGGCGACTGCGTCGCCTACGACCTCGGCTGTTCGACGGGCACCACCGCCGAGCGCATCCTGTCGCACCCGAACTGTCCGCCGTCCCTGCGCATCATCGGCGTCGACAACGCGCCGGAGATGATCGGCCAGGCGCGGCACAAGCTCGCGCCGTGGGCCGATCGCGTCGAACTCATCGAGTCCGACCTCAACGACTTCGAACCCGAACCGTGCAGCGTCGTCATCATGAACTGGACGCTCCAGTTCGTGCGCCCGATCCATCGCGAATCGATGGTCCGACGCATCCGCGACGCCCTCCGTCCCGGCGGCTGCTTCTTCCTGTCCGAGAAGGTCATGGTCGCCGACTCCATGCTCAACCGGGTCTACATCGAGATCTACCTCCGCTACAAGCGCGGGCAGGGGTATACCGACGAGGAGATCCGACGCAAGCGCGAGGCGCTCGAGAACGTCCTCGTCCCCTACCGCATCGAAGAGAACGTCGCCCTGCTCCAGCGCTGCGGGTTCACGACCGTCGACACCTGGTTCCGCTGGATGAACTTCGCCTCCATGCTCGCCGTCCGCGGGCACGACGGCGTCGGCGAAGGACGACGACGCATCTGACCGGCGACACCCGAGAACACACCCGTCCGACCCGCGCACGCGGGCCCGACACGCACCTGATCGCACGGCGGAGAACGGCCCATGACCGACCCGACGTCGACGACGACCGCCGACACGACACGGGTCGCGCTCGCGCCGACCCCGTCGAACGCCGCGCGGCTCGGACACGCGATCGCCATCCTCATCGCCGCGTCGATCGTGTGGTTCAGCGCCGGCGATCACGCGCTCTATCCGCCCGACGAGGGACGATACGGCGTCGTGAGCGCGGGCATGGCGGAGCGCGGCGGCTGGCTCATTCCCGAGTACCGCGGCGAGCCGCATCTCACGAAGCCCGTGCTCGCCTACTGGTGCCAGGCCCTCGCCATCCGCGCGCTCGGGCGCGGGGAGCTCGCCGTGCGCCTGCCCTCGCTCATCGCGACGAGCCTGCTCGTGCTCGTCGTGTTCGGCGCGGGTCGACGACTCACCGGATCCCGACGCATCGCCCTCATCGGCGCCGTCACCTACGCGGTGATGCCCCTGCCGATGATGGTCGGACGACTCGCGACCACCGACGCCATGCTCGCCCTGCCGTGGTTCGTCGCGCTCGTCGCGGGCTGGGGCGCGGCGACCACCGGCCGTCTCGCGCCCGCCGCCCTGCTCTGGTTCGCCGTCGCCGTCGGCCTGCTCGTGAAGGGCCCGCTCGCCTTCGTGCCCGTCGGCATCGTCATGCTGTGGCTCCTCCTCGGCGGGCGCCGGCGGGAGATTCGGCGCCTGCGGCCGGTGCTCGGGCCGCTCCTCGCGCTCGGGCCGCTCGCGACCTGGGCGGCGATCGTGCTCTGGCAGCATCCCGACGCCGTCGCGATCTGGCGCCACGAAGTGCTCGATCGCGCCACCGGCGCGAGCGATCACGTCGAGCCGGTGTGGTTCTACGCGCCGATCTTCCTCACCGGACTGTTCCTGCGCCCGCGCATGCTTGAGGCCTATCGCGTTCTGAAGCCAACCGGCTCGCTGTACTTCCACATCGACTATCGCGAGGCGCACTACTGCAAGGTCTTCTTGCTTGATGCCATCTTCGGGCGTGATTGCTTCCTGAACGAAATCATCTGGGCCTACGATTATGGCGGGCGACCCAAGCGCCGCTGGCCTGCCAAGCACGACACGATCTTTCTCTACGTCAAAGACCTGAAGCGCTACACCTTTAACCAGGACGCCGTCACGCGCATCCCGTACATGGCACCGGGCTTGGTCGGGGCTGAAAAGGCTGCGCGTGGCAAAGTGCCCACTGACGTCTGGTGGCACACCATCGTCGCAACAACCAGCAAAGAGAAGACCGGCTACCCGACCCAGA
>JAGQOI010000293.1 GCA_020427625.1 Phycisphaerales bacterium
GTCCTCATCACGTCCCATAAACCGGCACCGGGTCCGAGAACCGGAATCGATGCGCGCTGAAGCCGGATGACGCCGATCTTCTCGGCCGGACGACAGCGGTTTGCACGGAGGCAGAACCCATGCTGAACAAGACCGACCTCATCACGGGCATTCAGAAGTTCAACCGGTCCGCCCGGACCGATTGGCTCGAGCGCTTCGATGCGAGTGCGCTCGGACAGTACCTCGACCATCTGCGGCTGACGATCCAGCCGCGCGGCAGCCGCTGGGTCCGTCTCGGCGACACCGCCGCGATCGTCACCCGGCGCCCGGTCGACTGACGCCGCACCGCCCGCGCCCGGCACGAGCCGCACCGTCGAAGACACCCCTGACCGCCGCCTATTCCGGCATTCGCCGGTCGGGCGGTCGCATTTTTGGTCGACGCCGGGGCTCAGGCCTCGGTCGCGAGATCCCCGGGCCCCTGCCGCACCTGCTTGCGGAGCATCCCGAACCGGAGCAGGGAACGGACCCTCGTGAGGAGTTCCAGCTTGTTGACGGGTTTCGTGAGGAAGTCGTCGGTGCCCGACTCCACCGCCCGCTCCAGGTCCCCGACCTCGTGCAGGGCGGTGACCATGATCACGATGATGTCCCGGGTCCGCGGGCTCGCCTTGATCCGCTGACACAACTCGAAGCCGGACATCCGAGGCATCATGACGTCGAGCAGCACCATGTCCGGCGGCTCGGCGTCGATCATGCGGGCCGCCTCGGCGCCGTCCCTCGCGACCTTCAGCGCGCACGGCAGACTCTCCAGGTACGCCTGCATGAGTTCGAGGTTCTGAAGGTTGTCGTCGACGAGCAGGATCGTCGCCTCGGCGAGATCGTGGTCGTTCGTGTGCGAGATGTCGGGGTGGGTATGCATGAATCCGTCCCAGAGTTCAGATCGGGCCTGCCCTCAGATCGCGCCGTCCCCCGACCGGGGGCCCGATCGGCCGAAGACCTCGTCGAGCACCGAACGGAGCCGAACCAGACACCGGGCGTCCGCATCATCCCCCGTCATGCCGGCCAGACGCCCACGCAGTGACACGAGGTCCGACACGTGATCGACGTCGTGCCACGGCGGCAGCGATTGTAGCGAGAGTCCCGCGTCCGCGGCAGCCGCCCGCGTCCGCGCCGTCACCGCCGACGTCCCCCACGGAATGCCCTCGAACAACGACGCCTCCAGGCGCCGACCCGCGATCGTCCAGTATCCGCCGTCGCCGACCGGACCGATCGCCGCCGCGGCATCCTCCAGCGCGCCCGGGATCGCCGCGAGATGTCCCACCGGCACGTCCGGGCTGTCCATGCCGAAGAACGCGACGGGCGTCGACGTGCCGACGCGCCGCCAGACCCGCTCCAGCCGATCGCCGAGCGAGCCGTCCCCCTGCGCCACCGTCTCGACGTCGATCCCGACCGCCTCGCGCACGGCATCGCCCGACTCATCCGGCGTGACCGCGAGCACGAGTCGTCCCTGCTGCGCGAGGCGGCGGGCGGTGCATCGCACCATCTCCATCGCGATGGTCGCGACCGCCTCGTCGTCGAACGGTCCGTTCCGAAGTCGCGACTTGCCGACGCCGGGCTCGGGCCGCCGGGCCACGAGGATCGCCGTCACCGTTCCGAGGGCGCCGGTGTTCATCGGTCCGGTCCCGGCACCCAGCGCCCGTTCCGGAAGTAGGCGAGATGGGCATCGACGCCGAGCGTCACGTCGAGCCGCGCGGGATCGACCTCGATGAGTCGTCGCCCGCGATTGAGGAGCAGGTCCCCGGACCACGATCGCGCCTCGCCGTCCAGCAGGGCGAGTTCGAGGCGCAGGTCGCGGGTCGCCTGGAGTTCCGTGTACAGCGTCGGACGCTCGCCGCCGGTGTACCGGTCGCAGTCCGCGAGGAACTGGTCGACGCCGCCGGCGAACACGTGCGCGCCGCTCGCGAGCAGGTCCATCGCGCCGGGCGTCGCGAGCGCCTTGCGGGCCTCACGTCCCTTGCCGAGACGATACGCGCTGAAGGCGTCGCACACGGCCAGCACGGCCTCCGAGGCGCCGGGCCCGGACGACCCGCGCTCGCTCAGCGCCGTGTCGTTCGGCTGCCGGTTCAGCAGCGACGCGAGCGCGATGAGACGCCGCCGCTCCTGCACGTCCGATTCCATGTCCGCCAGCGCCAGGCAGGCGCTGCGCCCGAGCTGGTAGGGTTCGAGCACCCCGGCCAGCGCGAACAGTTCGCGGGCCAGACGCCGGTCCGAATCGCTCTGCGCCGCATCCACCATCTCCTCCGCCAACTCGAAGTAGTCCAGCGGACGCGACGGTTCGAGCGCCTCCAGCCGCGCCGTCCAGGCGGCCGCCGGCGGCGTGCGCGTCGCGCGCGGCTGCGCCCCGGCCGCGAACCACACGAACGCCGCCACCAGCGCAGCGATCGACATCCGTCCGAGCGACGGGCACGTCATGAGCCGCCTCCTTCCGCGAGCGCCGCGTCGAGCGCACGCCCGAGCCCGATGCGAACGAGCCACAGGCGCGCGATCGCCAGGTCCACCTCGAACGCCTGGTCGAGGATGTGCGTCGTCTCGCGCCGCGACGCCGTCGCATCGTCGAGCAGGCGGCCGATGCGCGTCCGCAGGCCCGGCGCCTCGTCCGCCGTCACGAACGCAAGCCACTCCAGCGTCGCGAGACGAGCCGCGACGTAGCGCTCGATCGGACCCGCGGCCAGTTGGGCGATCGTCGCCTGTCGACGCTCGATCGTCGCGAACGGACCCGGCACGGGCTCGCGGGGCGTGCGTCCTCGTGCCTGCTCGCGCCACTCCGAGGCGAGGCGCTCGGCCGCCTCGTGCGCCGACCGCGATGCCATCGACACCGCCGAGTGACGCCGGAGGATCGACAACTGGCTCTCGCACGACTCCCGCACCCGGCCGGCCGTGTCGTCCACCTCGGCGAGCCGATCCGAGCGCAACGCGAGCGCGTGACGCGTGAGCGCCGTCCGCGCCGCGAACCGCCACCCGGTCGCCCGCAGCGGCGGCAGCACGTCACCGGTGATCTGCGCGATGAGGTCCGACACCGACTGGCGCGGGAGCGCGTCCGTGAACTGGTCGAGCAGTTCCAGCACGACGACGGGTCCGTTCGCGAAGCGCTGTCCGAGAATGGACTCCGCCGTCGCCCGGATCTCCGCCGCGCGCCCCTTGAGCAGGGCCGTCACGAACACCTCGGCATCGCGATGGCCGAGGTCGGACCCGGCATTCTGCTGAAGCGTCACGAGATGCTGAAGCTGCGCATTCGCGTCGCCGCGCAGACGCTCGAAC
>JAGQOI010000294.1 GCA_020427625.1 Phycisphaerales bacterium
CGAACCACGTCGCGAAACCGCGCGACGTGACCGAGCTGCCACAGGATCGCGGCGTTCTGACACTGCATCTCCTCCAGTCCAGTGCCGACACCATCCGACCCGTCGTGACGCCACGCCTCCGTCCGAGCCGCGCCGACCGAATCACCATCGGTCACGACGACGAACAATCCGTCAGCGCCCTGGCGCGCCGCCAACGCCGCCAGGCCCCACTCCACCGCCCGCTCCGCCGCCCGCTCCGCCGCCCGCTCCGCCGACCCGTCCGGCTCATGCCGGCTCGGATCATCCGCGGCCATCTCCAACCGGCCCGCCGCCGATCGAACCGCGTGCCCGCCCGCGGACAGCGTCCCGGATCGGTCGTGGAGGGCACACGACGCGGACGCTGCCGCGAGCGGCGCAGCGGTCGATCGGACATGACCGGCGTCGCGGGATCGCCCGCCGCCCGTCATGGCGCTCGAACGGTCCATGAACACGTGAAGGGCCCGCGCCGCCATCGCCGTGACGACGAGCGACGCCTCGCCCGTCGACGACCCACCGAACCGCCCATCCGAGCCCTGAAGCCGGCACAATGCCGCCGCCAGGGCCCGCATCGACGCATCGACGCCGTGCTGAAGCTCGCACCGACGCTGCAGCGCGAGGCTGAGCGCTGCCGCCGGTGCGTGCCCGCGACGGGTCACGTGACGCATCAGCCCGGGATCGCAGCACCGACCGTTCGCCAGCACCCGGCGAATGAGCGGGACATACTCGCCCCGGGCGAGAAGACGTTCGATGGTCTGGGTGGTGAGCATGATGAGCACTCCGTTCGGCACATGTTCGGACTGCCATAGTATTCGGCTTGTGTTCGGGTTTTGCAAGTGAAGATTCGAAAAATGGAGACAGATCGACGGAGGTCGCGGCATCGGGTCTGCAATGCGACGGCTCCGCTTCCCAACGATGTTCCGGGCCGCGACGCGCGACCGGTGTCACGTGAGCCGCCCGCGACCGAGGAGCCGACCCATGCCCAACGAGCACGCCCGACCCGTCACGCCCGCGCAGATCTTCACGGTCGGCCCGCGCGAGTCGAACGGCATCGGAGTCGCCGGATTCATCTTCGCGCTGCTCGGCATCCTGACGATCGGGCTCCTGTCGCCCATCGCCGTCGTGCTCAGCCTGATCGGACTCGGACGGGCCCCGCGAGGCTGGGCCGCGTTCGGACTCATTCTCGGCCTGCTCGGCTGTCTCGTCTGGGTGGTCGGCGGCATCGCGCTCGTCATCGCGGCCGTCGCGACCGCCGGCTTTGTCGGCGCGGGCAGCGTCGCGATGCTCGCGATGTTCGAGCCGGAACAAGTCGAGATCACCGGCGACATGGCCCGCACCGCCATCGCCCTCCGCCTGCACGTCGAGCAGCACGACACACTCCCCGACACGCTCGACGACCTCGGCCTCCGCCCGGCGACCCGCATCGACCCCTGGGGAACCCCCTACCGCTACACCGTCGAAGTCGACGGCGACCCCGGGTTCGACCTCGTCAGCTTCGGACCCGACACCACCCCCGACACCGATGACGACATCCATCTCACCCGGCTCGACCGTGCCTGGGAACACGCGATGGAGGACTTCGGCGCCCAGATGCAGTCCCTCGAACGCAACCCCGCCCTGCGCGAGATGTTCGAAGGCCGCCGGAAGCACAGCGACTGGTTCGACGATCGCGCCTGGCGGTCCGCCCGCGGCGAACGCGCCGTCATCGTCGAGACGCCCGACGATCGCCGCATGCTGCTCAACGATGAGATCGCGCGGCTCCAGGAGTTGATCAGCGAGTTGGAGCGGTCGATCGCCGAGGACCTTGCGGCGGCACGGGAACCGGACGGCGCGCGGAACTGAGCCGTCAGGCCGCGTCGGGCCGTCGCGCCAGCACGATGATGTCGTTCGCGGACGCGCGGGAGACCGTCGTCTCGAACCCCTGCGCTTCAAGATCCTCGATGAACGCCTCCGGGCGACCGGCCTCGCGGTGCAGTTCGATGGCGAGTCGGCGCGTGACCTCGAGCAGCCGCGACGGGCCGGCGAACAGGTCGTATTCGCTGCCCTCGATGTCGCACTTGAGGAAGTCGATGCGATCCGTCCCGAGGCGATCGACGAGTTCGTCGCCGGTGAGCCACGGGACCGCGGCCTGGTCGGGCGCGCGATCGCGGAGGGTCGCCTGGAAGTCGGTCACGCCGCCGACGAACGCGTTGACGACGGTGACGCGATCGGTCCAGTCGTTGGCCTGCAGGGAGCGATCGAGCAGCACGAGGTTGTCCCGATCGGCTTCGACGGAGGTGACGCGGACGCCGTCGCCGTGTCCGAGGGCGAGCAGCGTGAAGATGCCGCGATTGCAGCCGAGGTCGACGACGACGCCGTCGGGCGGGATGTGCAGGAAGCCGCCGCCGAGGTAGACGTCGCGGACCCAGATCTCGCGGGCGCCGCTGATGACGTCCGGGCCGACGAGCCGGGCGCGGGCGGACCGGAGCCGCGCGTCGAACGGACCTTCCCCGAGGGCCCGGTCGGCGGCGCGCATGGTTCGTTCGCGCCAGCAGGTCGGGGCGCGGGTCGCCGCGGCGAGGAGCCAGCGGGCGGCGACGCCGGGTCCGAAGACCCGGGCGATCCCCCGGGCGTCGCCGGCGATGGTGCGAAGGAGGTCGGGCACGTGAGCGGCTCCGGTGATGGACGGTTCGGGGTCGTCCGCCGCCACCGGCGGCGACTGTAGCACGGCCGGCGACCGCCCGATCGGGCACCCGCCAAAATGGCAGAGCATCGCGCCCGGCGTGCTCGAATCGTCGGGAGAATCGGCCGCGGCGGGCCCGCAACGCGTGTTCTTCGCTGGCATCGTGGTTGCGACAGGGAGAGTGCGAGTTCGTCGCCGGTCCGTCAGGACCCGGTCGGCCGGTTCGCCCCCCAACGAAAACCCCCGCGACAGGAAGGGACGCGACATGTCAAAGATCATCGGCATCGACCTCGGAACGACCAACTCGGTCGTCGCCATCATGGAAGGCGGCGACCCGAAGGTGCTCATCAACGCGTCGGGCAACCGGACGACGCCGTCCGTCGTCGGCTTCACCGACAAGGGCGAGCGACTCGTCGGCCAGCCCGCCCGTCACCAGCAGGTGACGAACCCGAAGAACACCGTCTTCTCGATCAAGCGCTTCATGGGCCGCCGGCACGACGAAGTCGCCGGCGAAGAGAAGATGGTCCCGTACGAAGTCACCGGCGGTCCGCAGGACCTCGTGAAGGTGCGCGTGCGCGGCAAGGAGTACACGCCGCCGGAGATCTCGGCGATGATCCTCCAGGATCTCAAGAAGACCGCGGAGGACTATCTCGGCGAGAAGGTCGAGCGGGCGGTCATCACCGTCCCGGCCTACTTCAACGACGCGCAGCGTCAGGCGACCAAGGACGCCGGCGAGGTCGCGGGCCTGAAGGTCGAGCGCATCATCAACGAGCCCACCGCGGCCGCGCTGGCCTACGGGCTCGAGAAGAAGACGAACGCCCGCATCGCGGTGTTCGATCTCGGCGGCGGCACGTTCGACATCTCGGTGCTCGACGTCGGCGACGGCGTGTTCGAGGTGATCAGCACGAACGGCGACGGACACCTCGGCGGCGACGACTTCGACCAGAAGCTCATCGATCACCTCGCCGACGCGTTCCGCAAGAAGGAAGGCATCGACATCCGCGGCGACGCGATGGCGCTCCAGCGCCTCAAGGAGGCCGCGGAGAAGGCGAAGTGCGAGCTCTCCCAGCAGATGGAGACGACCGTCAACCTGCCGTTCATCACGGCGGACCAGAACGGTCCGAAGCATCTTCAGGTCACGGTGTCCCGCGCGACGTTCGAGTCGATCTGCGCGGACCTCTTCGACCGCCTGCGCCGGCCCTGCGAGACCGCCCTCAAGGACGGCAAGCTCAAGCCGAGCGACATCGCCGAGGTCGTCATGGTCGGCGGCTCGACCCGCATACCCAAGGTCCAGCAGATCGCCAAGGAGATCTTTGGGCGCGAGCCCAACAGGAGCATCAACCCGGACGAGGCCGTCGCCGTCGGCGCCGCGGTCCAGGGCGCGATCCTCAAGGGCGACGTCAAGGACATCCTCCTGCTCGACGTCACGCCGCTCTCGCTGGGCGTCGAAACCCTCGGCGGCGTCATGACCACGCTCATTCCGCGCAACACCACGATCCCGACGAGCAAGAAGGAGACCTTCTCCACCGCCGCCGACAACCAGCCCAGCGTGACCATCCACGTCCTCCAGGGCGAGCGCGAGTTCGCCAAGGACAACCGCACCCTCGGGCAGTTCGAACTGGCCGGCATCGCCCCGGCCCCGCGCGGCCTGCCGCAGATCGAGGTCGAGTTCGCCCTCGACGCCAACGGCATCCTCACCGTCACCGCGACCGACAAGAAGACCAGCAAGAAGGCCGACATCAAGATCACCAACTCGGGCGGCCTCTCGTCCGAGGAGATCGACAAGATGAAGTCCGACGCCGAGGCCCACGCCGAGGAGGACAAGCGCCGGCGCGACGTGGTCGACCTCAAGAACCAGGGCGACGGGCTGGTCTCCCAGGTCCGGCGCGAACTGGAAGAGCACGGCGAGAAGGTCCCCGGCGACGTCCGCGGCAAGGTCGAGTCGGCCCTGTCCACCCTCGAGTCCCGCCTCAAGGAGGACGAGAAGGCCCCGATCGAGGCCGCCATGAAGGAACTCTCCAACGCCCGCATGGAGATGGGCAAGGTCATCTACCAGGACGCCGCGGCCGGCGCGGGCCAGGCTCCGGATGGCCAGGCGGGCGAGGCCGGTGCTTCAACCGGCGCGGACGATGTGATCGACGCCGAGTATGAGGTGAAGAAGGACTGAGGCCGGATCGACCGCTCGATCGGCGACGAAGGAACGAAGCAGAACGGCCCGGCGCACTCGCGCCGGGCCGTTTTCTTCAGGCGGTCACGACGTGTGGCATGGCTGTGGCTTTGCACAGCCATGTTCGAGCAACCGGAAGCGTCCAGTCGATCGGCATGGCTGTGCAAAGCCACAGCCATGCCACACTTTGGGCGACCGGGGTCATTCGTCGGTGTTCTGCTGGTCCAACGCCTTCGGCTCGTACGGC
>JAGQOI010000027.1 GCA_020427625.1 Phycisphaerales bacterium
CGGCGGCGGGCACGATCGGCGCGGTCCGCAGCGCGGCCACGCTGCCGCCGGCCCAGGCGATGCGTCCGGAGGCGCCGCCCGACTACCGCGCGACGCTGAGCGAGCGCATCGGTCTGCGGCACCTGTTCGGTCCGGCGGGACGGATGGTGGTGCGTCATCTCGAACGTCGCCCGCTGCGGGCGGTGCTCTCGACGCTCGGCATGAGCCTGGCGGTGGCGGTGCTCATCGTCGGGAGCTTCATGACGGGCGCGATCCACTACCTCGTCGACTTCATGTTCTTCACGACGCAGCGTCAGGACATGACGGTCGCGCTGGTGGAGCCGGGGACGCCGGGCACGATGCACGCGATCGCGCAGTTGCCGGGCGTGATCTCGGCGGAGCCGTTTCGCGCGGTTCCCGCGCGCCTCCGCGCGGGCGGGCGTTCGCGTCTCCAGGGCGTGATGGGTCTTCCCGCGCAGCCGCGACTGAACCGGGTCGTCGACGCCGACGAGCATCCCGTCGCGATGCCGCCGGACGGCCTGCTGCTGAGCGACGGGCTGGCGCGGGCGCTCGACGTCGGCGCGGGGGACCGCGTCATCGTCGAAGTGCTCGACGGGCGGCGCCCGACCGTGGAACTGACGGTCACGGGCATCGCGCAGACCTACGCGGGTACGGCGGCGTACATGGACATCGTCGCCCTGAACCGCCTCATGCGCGAGGGTCCGGTCGTGTCCGGCGCGGCCCTGGACGTCGATCCGCGTCTCGCGGCGGCGCTCTATCACACGCTCAAGCAGACGCCCGCGGTCGCCTCGGTGACGCTCAAGCGGGCGGCCCTGGATTCCTTCAACGAGACCCTGGCGGAGAACCTCCTGCGGATGCGTCTGTTCAACGTCGTCTTCGCGGTCATCATCGCGTTCGGCGTCGTCTACAACAGCGCCCGGATCTCCCTGGCGGAGCGCGCGCACGAACTCGCGACGATGCGCGTGCTCGGCTTCACGCGGGCCGAGGTCTCGTCCGTGCTGCTGGGCGAACTCGCGGTGCTCACGATCCTCGCCATCCCCGTCGGCATGGTGCTCGGGAGCGGCCTGGCGCGCCTCGTCACGACCCTCATGAGCGGGGAGAACATCAGCATGCCCTTCATCATCTCGCCGGGAACCTATGCGTTCGCCGGTATAGTCATCATTCTCGCGGCCCTCGTGTCGGGGCTTGTCGTTCGTCGCGGCGTCGACCACCTCGATCTCGTCGAGGTGCTCAAGACCAAGGGGTAGGCGGCCGGTGTCACGGATCATTCGTCGCATCATCACCATCGTTCTCGTCCTCGCCGCCCTCGGGCTGGCCGCGTACGCGCTGCGTCCGAAGCCGGTCGCCGTCGATGTCGCGACGGTCACGACGGCGACCATGCAGGTCACGGTCGACGAGGACGCCCGGACGCGCATCAAGGAGCGGTACATCGTGTCCGCGCCGCTGGCGGGCCGGCTCGCCCGCATCACGCTCAAGGAAGGCGATCCCGTCGTCGCGAGCGACACGCTCATCGCCTCCATCGATCCGCCCGATCCCTCGCTGCTCGATCCGCGGGCCCGCGCCGAGGCGGAAGCCCGGGTCAACGCGGCCATCGCCGTGCATGAACGGACGGCGACGGACGTGTCCCGCGCCGCCGCCGGCCTTGAACTCGCCCAGACCGAACTCCAGCGGGTCCAGGACGCGTCGGCCGGGGGCGGAACCTCGGCGCTCGAAGTCGACCGCGCCCAGGCCGCGGCGATGATCGCGATCGCCGACGCCCGGGCGGCCGACGTCGCGCGGGACATCGCGCGCTACGAACTCGACCTCGCGCGAGCGGCGCTGCTCCGGACGACCGGCGCCTCCACGGGCGACGTGGTCTGGCGCTTCCCGATCGATGCGCCGGTGAGCGGGCGCGTGCTGCGGGTCTTCCAGGAGAGCGCGGGCGTCGTCGCCGCCGGCGCGCCGCTCGTGGAGATCGGTGATCCGACCGACCTCGAACTCGTCGCCGACGTCCTGTCCACCGACGCCGTCGGCATCCGTCCCGGCGCTCCCGTGCGTCTCGAGCACTGGGGCGGCGAGGCGACGCTGCACGGTCGGGTCCGGCTCGTGGAGCCGGCCGCGTTCACGAAGGTCTCCGCCCTCGGCGTCGAGGAACAGCGCGTGAACGTCGTCATCGACTTCGTCGATCCGCCCGCGGCACGGGCCGGGCTCGGCGATGCCTATCGCGTCGAGGTGCGCATCGTCGTGTGGGAGGCGGACGACGTCCTCACCGTGCCCACCGCGGCCCTGTTCCGGCATGCGGATTCGTGGGCGGTCTACGGGATCCGAGACGGACGCGTCGTGCAGCGCGATGTCACGATCGGACGACGCAATGCGCTCCAGGCCCAGGTGCTCGGCGGGCTCGCGGCCGGCGAGACGGTCATCGTCTTTCCCGGCGACGCCGTCCGCCCCGGCGTCCGCGTCCAGCCGCGCACGCCCTGAGCGGAATCGCCGGGCGGCCGACGTTCAGACGTCGCTCGTGCGGCGGACGATCGACATCTCCCAGAACGCGGCCGCGCGGGCGCGGGCACGCCCGAGGACGGTGGTCTCGTCCACGTCGTGGGCGTCCATGGTTCCCGCGGGCGCGTCGAACATGAGTTCGACGGCCTGGAGGATCGAGTCCACGGCATAGACGTTGAAGCGTCCCTCGCGGCAGGCCTCGACGACGTCGTCGCGCAACATGAGGTCGCCGGCGTTGGACCGCGGGATCAGGACGCCCTGCGTGCCGCTCAGGCCCTGGTCGAGGCACGTGTCGTAGAAGCCCTCGATCTTCTCGTTGACGCCGCCGATGGCGAGCACGCTGCCGACCTGGTCGATGGCGCCGGTCATGGCGAGATCCTGTCGGATGGGCCACTGGGTGAGCGCGCTGAGGAGGCAGCAGATCTCGGCGCCGGAGGCCGAGTCGCCGTCGATGCCGCCGTAACTCTGCTCGAACGCGATGGAGGCGTCGAACGCGAGGGGATGGGCGGGACTGAGCAGGGTGCGAAGGAGTCCGCCGAGGATGAGGAAGCCCTTGTTGTGGATGGCGCCGCTGAGGTCGGACTCGCGTTCGATGTTGATCACGCCGCTGCTGCCGGGCGCGATCGTCGCGGTGATGCGGGCGGGGAATCCGTACGTGAGCAGGCCGGTCTGCATGACGGCGAGCCCGTTCACCTGACCGACGGCGCGTCCGCTGGTCTGGAGACGGATGGTTCCGTCGGCGCGGAGTTCGCGGAACTTGCGCAGCGAGAGACCCGCGCGGCGCTTGGTGCGGCGCACGGTCTCGCGCACCTCGTCGGCCGTGACGATGCCGCGCCCGGCCTTCTCGGCGAGGAATCCGGCTTCGCGGGCGATGTCGGCGATGCGGTTGAAACGGGTCGTGAGGCGGCCGCGGCTCGCGGCGATCCGCGCGCCGTGTTCGGCGAGGGCGGCGACGGCGGTCCGGTCGAAGGGCGGCAGTCGATCCTCGTCCACGATGCGTCGGAGGACGCTGGCGTACTGGTTCAGGCTCGCCGCGTCGCGAGGCGTCACGGTATCGAATTCGGCGAGCACCTTGAACAGTTGTTCGAAGTCCGGATCGATCGCGGAAAGCATCTCGTACACGTCCGGATCGCCCACGAGGATGACCTTGACGTTGATGTCGATGGGCTCCGGCTTGATGGGTGCCGGCGCACCGAGCAGGTTCGGTTCGCTCCACGTGACTTCGAGTCGCCGGGCGCGAAGGGCGCGCATGAGTGCTCGCCACGAGCCGGGCTCGCTGAGCAGGTCGCGGGCCTCGACGATGAGGTAGCCGCCGTCGGCGCGGAGCAGCGAGCCGCCGCGGATCGAGAGGTGGTCGGCGACTTCGCGCTGCTCCCCCACCACGCGCCGGTCGATGCCGCCCATCAGGTTGCTGAGGGTCGGCGCGTTCTCGACGATGGTCGGGCACCCGTCGTCGCGTCGCTGCGACTGGATCGGGTTGACGCGGTAGCGGTCGGTGAAGGTGACCTCACCCTCCCCGATCTCATCGAGTCGGTTCGTGACGAGGTCGTCGATGATCTGCGCGAGGAACCGCCGGATCGCGTCGCCGGTGAACTGGCGCTGGATCCGGTTCACGCGTCGACGCAGGTGGGCGCGGACCTCGTCCTGCACGACCCGTTGCGCCGTCTGCATGTGACGTTCCATGAGGTCGCCGACATGCTCGTGCAGCGCCTCGGCCTCGCCCTGGCGTCGCTGCATCTCCTGCTTGAGACGCTGGTACTCGGCGTCCGGCACGTTGCCGCGGGAATGCTCGAGGTCGAGCACCTCCGGCGCGACGGGCTGGCCGTTGACGAGGGGCACGATGGTCGGGCGCGTCGCCTGCCCGACCATGGTGGTGACGAGGGCGAGTCCCTGCTCGGCGAGCGATGACTCGAGCGGCTGAGCCGCGGCCTTGATGGACTCCTCCGTCGATTGCTCCAGCGCCTTCACCCGCGACTTGAGTCCGTCGGCGGACAGGCGCTCGGCGAGATCGTGCTCGATGAAGTGCACGAGCTGGTCGACCTCGCGGCTGAACGGCAGGCCGTCGCCTCGTGGGAGCGTGAGGAGTCGCGGGCGCATGGGGTTGTCGAAGTCGTGCACGTAGACCCGGTCCGGCGCCAGCGGGCAGGTCGGGTTGAGCTCGGTGATGAGGCGATGGACGAGCATCATCCGCCCCGTCCCGCTGAGACCGCGCACGAACATGTTCTGCCCGTAGGCGTGACATTCGAGCCCGAACTGGAGGGCGAGGATCGCGTCCGCCTGGCCGACGACGCCGCGGACGGGCTCGACGTCCTCGGTGGTCCGGAAGTCGAACGACGCCGGATCGCAGACCCAGCGCAACATGTCCGGCGGCAGTGGCTTGACGGTCATCGGCGGCTCCGCGAGGCTCGGTTCAGGCGCCGATCGCCGCCTGCACGGCGTCGAAGTCGACCTGCACGCCGGGGTCCTCGGAGACCCACGCGTAGGTCACGACGCCGTCGGCGCCGATGACGAACGCGGCCCGCTTCGTCACGCCCTTCATGCCGTGCAGATCGTCGTGCAGCGCGCCGTACGTCGTCGCGACGTCCTTGTTGAAGTCGGACAGCAGCGGGAACGGCAGATCGAGTTCCTTGCGGAACCGCTCCGCGACGAACGGACTGTCGATGCTGATGCCGAAGACCTTCGCGCCGAGGGACGACCAGGTCGACCAGTCGTCGCGGAAGTGGCACATCTCGTCGGTGCAGACCGAACTGAACGCGAGCGGGAAGAACAGCAGCACGATGGGTTCGCGGCCGATCATCGCGCCGACGTCGACCGGGCTTCCGGGCCGCTCGGGAAGGGTGAAGCCGGGGGCGCGGTCGCCGACGTTGATGGACATTGCAGCATCTCCTGGGTCGTGCGGGACGAAGTCAGGAGGATTGTACCGACCTCCCGCGCCGGCGTCGGATCGCCGACCGGAGCGGCGGCCTACCATGACACGACCCCTCGACCCGGAGTGCCGATCACCCATGACCTCGACGATGACGCACGCCACGACGCTCGCCGAACTCCTCGACTCCGGCTGGGTCTCGCGGCCGGTCAGGACGGAGATGCACGAGCACCTCGTCGCCGCGCTCGCGCGGGGGGACGTCTTGTTTCCGGGGATTCTCGGCTACGACGACACGGTGATTCCGGACGTCGTGAACGGCGTCCTCGCCGGCCACGATCTCCTGTTCCTCGGCGAGAAGGGTCAGGCGAAGAGCCGCCTCATGCGCTGCATGACGCAGTTCCTCGACGAGTACGTGCCGTACCTCGACATCCCGTCGTCGCCGGTGCACGAGGACCCGCTGCATCCGATCACGGCCGCGGGACGGCGACTCGTGCGCGAGAGCCCGGCCCGCGACATTCCGATCGGGTGGTGGCATCGCGACGATCGGTACGCCGAGCGTCTGGCGCCGGGCACGAAGTTCGCGGACATCATCGGCGAGCTGGATCCCGCCCGGCTGGCCGGGGGATCGAGCATGAGCGCCGAGGAGGCCCTGCACTTCGGCCTGATTCCGCGCATGCACCGGGGGATCTTCGCGATGAACGAGCTGCCGGACCTCGACGAACTCGTGCAGGTCGGCCTGTTCAACATCCTCGAGGAGCGCGACGTCCAGATCCGGGCGCATCCCGTGCGCTTCGACATCGATGTCCTCGTCCTGTTCTCGGCGAATCCGTCGACGTACAACCGCAGCGGGAAGGTGATCCCGCAGCTCAAGGACCGCATCGGCTCGACGATCCAGACCCACTACCCGCGCGAACGCGAACTCGGCATCGCCATCATGAAGCAGGAGGCGGCCGTGCGCCTCGACGGCGAGTACCCGGTCCTCGTGCCGCCGTTCATGGACGAGATCGTCGAACAGATCAGCATCGCCGCCCGCCGGAGCAAGTACGTCGACCACCAGTCCGGCGTCAGCGCCCGCTTCAGCATCGCGAACTACGAGGTCATGGTCGCGAGCGCCCGACGGCGCGGCATCACGCTCGGCGAGACCCCCGCCGTCCCGCGCATCTGCGACCTCGGGCACCTGCACGCCTCCGCGCTCGGCAAGATCGAACTCGACATGATGGGCAGTCACCAGATGTCCGAGCGCCAGGTGCTCGATGCCGTCGTCGCCGAGGCGGTCGCGACGGTGTTCGGCGAGTACGTCGACGCCCACGGACTCGGCGACATCGCCGAGATCTTCGCCTCCGGCGCGAAGGTCGAGGTCGGCACGATGATGCCTTCCGCGGCATACGCCGAGATGCTCACCCGCGTCCCGCCGGCCTGGGCGAAGGCGTTCGAGGTGAATGCCGCGTCCGACCCGGCGGTGCGGGCGTCGTGCGTCGAGTTCGTGCTGGCCGGTCTTCACGCGACCGATCGCATATCGCGGTCGCAGCGCCACGGACGGGTGACCTATGTCATCCCGTGACACCCGCCCGTCGCGCCTCGGCGGCATCGTGCACACGTATCTCGGGTACGACCCGAAGCGGTTCCCGAGCCCGACGCAGCCGCCGCCGGACGTCGTGTCGTCGGCGTTCGAGCACCTGCTCACCTACGGCAGCCTCCGGCGTCTGACGGACGAGGAGCTTGCGCGGGCGGTGCGCATCGATCCGTCTCAGATCCAGGGTCTCGGCCCGAGCCTCGACGCGCTCATCGCGATGCTCGAGGAGCGCAGGCGGCGGATCCTCGAGACGTACGAGACGGAGACGGTGCGGAAGCGTGCGTCCGACGCCTATCGCGCCGCGGCCGATGCGATCAGGCCGCCGTCGGCCCTCGCCGATCGCTTCCGGCGCGAGGTCGCCCGCGAGCAGATCCGCGATCTCGAACGGCTCTGGTACGCGGCGGGCGACGAGCGATCGCCGTTCGCGATCGCCCTGCTGAAGCTCATCGAGCGCCTGCGGGATCGGTACGAGGTGGATGGTCTGGCGGCGCGGTACGACTTCACGGGCCGGCGCGACCTGACGATCGAGCAGGCGATCGAGATCCGCACCGAGCTCGAGGCGATCGATGCCCTGCTCGAACAACTGCGCCAGGCGCGGGAGACGGCGCAGGTCGGCCTCATCGACATGGAGGCGCTCTCGCAGTTCGCCGAGGCGGCCGACGTCGAGCAACTCGGCGCGCTCCAGCAGCAGGTCCGCGACTACATCCGCGAACTCGCGGAGCGCCAGGGACTCGACTCGGGCGCGGAGGGATTCCGGCTCACGCCGAAGGCGTATCGCATCTTCCAGTCGCACCTGCTCGAGGAGATCTTCGGCGATCTCGAAGCCGCCCGGCGCGGGCGGCACACCGGTCCAATCGCCGGCGAGGGTGCGGTCGAGATGCCGACGACGCGCCCGTACGAATTCGGTGATTCGGCGGCCAACATGGACATCACCCAGTCGCTCGTCAACGCGATGCTCCGCGAGCCGCCGCGGAACGGTCGCGTGCGCCTGCGGTCGGAGGACATCGAGATCCACCGCACCCGCAACACGCCGAAGTGCGCGACGGCGGTCGTGATGGACATGAGCGGCTCGATGCGTCACAACGGGCTGTACGTGAGCGCGAAGCGCATGGGACTCGCCCTCGACGGGCTCATCCGGTCGGAGTATCCCGGCGACTTCCTCCAGTTCATCGAGATGTACTCGATCGCGAAGGCGCGGCACGTCTCCGAGCTGCCGATGCTGATGCCGAAGCCGGTCACGATCCACGACCCGATCGTGCGTCTCGTCGCCGACATGAGCGACGAGGGGATCACGGAGTTCGACCTGCCGCCGCACTTCACGAACATCCAGCACGGCCTGCGTCTCGCCCGCCAGTTCCTGTCGGTGCAGGACACGCCGAATCGTCAGCTCATCCTCATCACCG
>JAGQOI010000295.1 GCA_020427625.1 Phycisphaerales bacterium
CGGCCCGGGTGGCGGCCCGGGCGGTGGTGGGGGCGGACGCGGCGGCCGCGGTGGACGCGGCGGCGGCGCCGACACCTGATCCCCAGTCGCGATTTCTGTTCCGATCCCAGCCCCGTTCCCAGCCCCGATACCGGTTCCGATCCCCGTCCCGATCCCGGGCTGACGCGCCCGATCAGAACCCATCACGATGACGCGAACCCTCCGGCTGCCCCGGGGGGTTTGCGTCTCTTCCGTTCAGAACCCGAACATTTGCCTTGGCGCGTCGGTCGGCATGTGTTAGGGTTGCGGCATCATGATGAGTCGCGTGCAGAGTTTCGTGCTCCAGGGGATCGATGGTCTGCGGTGCGAGATCGAGGTCGACCTCGCGACGTCGGGGTTGCCGCGGACGACCGTGGTCGGCCTGCCCGACGCGGCCGTGAAAGAGTCGGTCGAGCGAGTTCGCACGGCGATGCTCAACAGCGGGTATCGCTTTCCGCAGGTTCGGATCACGGTCAACCTCGCGCCGGCGGACGTGCGCAAGGAGGGTCCGGTCTACGACCTGCCGATCGCCGTCGCGCTGCTCATGGCGGACGGGACGATCCAGTCCGGCGCGGCCACGCCCGGCGAGTTGCTCATGGGCGGCGAGCTCGCCCTCGACGGTCGGGTGCGCCCCATTCGCGGTGCGATCACGCTCGGGCTCCTGGCGCGTTCGCGCGGGGCGCCGGGTGTGCTCGTCCCGGCGGCGAACGCGGCCGAGGCGGCGGTCGTGGACGGCATCCGCGTGTTCGGCGTCGCGCATCTGACGGAGGTCGTCGAGTTCCTGAACGGGCGGACGACCATCGTGCCGCACGATCCGGTGGATACCGCCGCGATGATCCGTCAGACGACGCCGTCGGTGGATTTCGGAGAGATCAAGGGTCAGGACGCGGCGAAGCGCGCGTTGACGGTCGCGGCGGCCGGGGGTCACAACGTCATCATGATCGGTCCGCCCGGCACGGGAAAGTCGATGCTGGCGAAGGCGCTGCCCGGCATCCTGCCGCCGCTGACGCCGGAGGAGGCGTTGGAGGTGACGCGCATCTACTCGGCGGTCGGGCGCATCCGGGCGGGGCAGTCGCTCATCTGCCAGCGTCCGGTGCGGGCGCCGCACCACACGGCGTCGGCGCCGGCGGTGATCGGCGGCGGCACGATCCCCGGTCCCGGCGAGGTGAGTCTCGCCCATCGGGGCGTGTTGTTCCTCGACGAGCTGCCGGAGTTCGGGCGCAACGTCCTCGAGACGCTGCGCCAGCCGCTGGAGGACGGTTCGGTGACGATCTGTCGCGCGCAGGGATCGGTTCGGTTCCCGGCGCGCTTCATGCTGGTTGCGGCCCTGAACCCGACGCCGCGAGGGTCGAACCCTGAGGGGGACGCGGGACATCGCGCGATGGAGCGCTATCTCGCTCGTCTGTCGGGTCCGTTGGTCGACCGGATCGACATCCACACCGAGGTGCCGGCGGTCTCGTTTCGTCAGTTGTCGGCGCCGGCGAACGGCGCGGACACCGCGACGTTGCGCGCGGCGGTCGCGGATGCACGACGGTTCGCCGCGGATCGTCAGGGCCCGCGCGTGAACGGCGATCTCGCGGCTCGTGATCTCGATGTCCTCTGCGACCTGACGCCCGAAGCCGCCGTGCTGCTCGGGCAGGCCCTGAACGAACTGGGCTTGAGCGCTCGCGCGTACGACAAGTTGCGCCGGGTGTCCCGCACGATCGCCGACCTGGAGTCCTCGGAACGCGTCGAAGTGCCGCA
>JAGQOI010000296.1 GCA_020427625.1 Phycisphaerales bacterium
CGGGCAACATCCACCTCACCGGTCAGTCCTACGCCTCGAACCAGAACGACTACTACACGATCAAGATGACGCCGGACGGCGACGTGCTGTGGACGGCGCGCTACAACGGTCCGGGCGCGTTCCTCTTCGCGCACGACGTCGCGTACGACATCGGACTCGACAGCACGGGCGACGTGTACGTGACGGGTTCGTCGAACGCACCGGGATCCGCGACAGGCGACTACGTGACGATCCGCTACGACGGCGCGACCGGCGCGCAGGTCTGGCTCGATCGGTATTCGGGCGGCTCGAACGAGGTCGCCTACGAACTGGCGATCGATGCGGCGGACCACCTGTACGTGACCGGCGGGTCGTTCCAGAACGGGCACAAGTTCGTCACCATCCGGTACGACGTCGCGACCGGAACCCGCGACTGGGTCGCGATCGACGCGCCGGCGTTCCGCAACATCGCGACGCAGATCGCCCTCGACGCACAGGGCGACGTGATCGTCAGCGGACTGGCGGATCCCGACGGCGACGAGAGCAACTTCAACGAGAACATCGCGACCATCAAGCATCGCGCGTCCGACGGCGCCGTCCTGTGGTCGCAGAGTTACGGCTCGAACGCGGTCGGAACCTTCGACGTGCCCCACGATCTCGTCATCGACAGCGCCGATCATGTCTTCGTCACCGGCGAGAACACCGGCGTGATCATCCTGCTGGAGTACGAAGGCGCCACCGGCGCACTGCTTCAACTCGACACGGTGCCGGGCGGACCGAACGAGATCGCGGCGGGCCTCGCGATGACGCTCGATCCCGACGAGCGGCCCGTCATCGCCGCCCTGGCGCGCAACTACAACACCGAGAACCGCGACTACCTCACCCTCGCCTATCCCGCGCAGACCGTCGCCTCACGGATCGGCGATCTCGACGGCGATGACGTCGTCGGACCCGCCGACCTCGCGATGCTGCTCGCGTCGTGGGGACGCTGCGAGGCGTGCCCGGAGGATCTCGACGGCGACGGCGACGTCGATGCCGCCGACCTCGCGATGCTGCTGGCCGACTGGGGCTGAGCCGCGAGACACGCAAGACGCCACGACCTCGGCGCGCCCGATCAGGGCGCGCCGAGCGTCGACAGCGCGGCCCGTTCGGCGTCGTTCAGCGCGACGTCCGCCGGTTCGATCGTCGCGCCCACCCGCGCCGGGAACGCCATCACGGCGTCGCCGAACGGCGCGACCCGATGACACACCGGCAGGACGACGCCCTCGTCGTCGAGGATCGCGCCGACGACACGCGCGGCCGCGCGCGCCTCGTCCGCGGCGTCGGACTCGCCCATCATGGCGCCGACGCTCAGCATCGAACGTTCGCGGACGGTGAGCGGGCGCTTGCCGCGCGGCTCGTAGGCGTGGACCGGAACCCCTTCGACCGTCGCCGCGGTCCACAGCGGCACGAGCGGGCCGTCCGGATCGCCGGCGAACATCGCCTGGACCCGGTGCACGTCGACATGCAGTCGCGCGGCGAGGGCATCGCGAAATCGCGCGGAGGCGAGCATCGTGCCGACGCCGATCGCGCCGTCATGCGCGGCAACATGCGCGCGCTGCCCGGGACCGACGAAGAGGACCGGATGTCCGACGATGGCGACACCGGTCGGCGGAGCGGCGGCGACGACGAGCGGGCCGCGGTGGTCGATCGGCGCCGCATCGACGCGTCGAGCGGCTCGCCCGTCGCGACGGAGATGGTCGAGGACGGCATCGGCGAGCGGTCCGGCGCCGAGGACGAGGGGGTCGACAGACATGCGAGGATGGTAGGTCGTCCCGAAGTGCGGCGGCTGGTCGGGTTCGGATGGTCCGCGGCGACGGCGACCGATACACTAGCGTCATGACCACGGTGCCCACCGGCGGCAGTGCCGCGCCGACGAACGCGACCGACCTCGGCGTCGAGTCGTCTTCTCCCGACGATGCGAGTCGTCCGGTGACGTTGCGGACGCTGCGTCGGTTCGTACGGGAGGGGACGCCGTTCGCGTGCCTGACGTGTTACGACGCGACGACGGCGCGCTGGCTGGAGGCGGCGGGCGTGCCGCTGCTGCTCGTGGGGGACACGGCGGCGGAGATGATCCTCGGGTTGCCGGGCACGATCCATGCGCCGCTGGAGTTCATGCTCACGCTGACGGCGGCGGTGAAGCGCGGCGCCCCGCGGACGTTCGTGATGGGCGACATGCCGTTCATGAGTTACCAGGCGGACGACTCGGAGGCGCTGCGGAATGCCGGGCGGTTCCTGACGGACGGCCGGGCGGACGCGGTGAAGCTGGAGGTCGACCGTTCGTTCGTGCCCCTCGTGTCGAAGATGGCGCGGGCGGGCATTCCGGTGGTCGCGCACGTCGGGTCGCGTCCGCAGCAGGTGAAGCATGACGGCGGGTATCACTCGGTCGGTCGAACGGCGGCGGAGGCGCGTCGGCTCATCGAGGACGCGGCGATGCTGGAGGATGCGGGCGCGGTGATGCTGCTCATCGAGGCGACGCCGGACGAGATCGCGGCGCGGATCGTCGAGCGCACCCGGGTGCCGGTGATCGGGTGCGGCGCGGGCCCGTCGTGTCACGGCCAGATCGTCGTGACGCAGGACCTGTTCGGCCTGACGTCGTGGCAACCCGCGTTCGCGCGACCGATCGCCGCGTTCGGCGAGCAGATCATCGGAACCGCCCGACAGTGGATCGCGAAGGTCCGGGAACGTGATCTCGGTCCGCATCCGTACCAGATGCGGGAGGGTGAGCTCGAGAAGCTCTGAACCGGGGCGCGACGACGCGGTAGAAGACTCCGGCGGGACCGGTCGAAAGCCGCGCCTCCGGACCCCCAGCAGCGGCGTCGCGCGTCGCGAGGATCGACACCATGCGAAGACTCACGCACTACGGACCGAGCCTCATCGTGCTGGCGACCGCGACGCTCGTGCTGTTCGCCGGTCCCTCGGCCGTCCGGCAACTCACGTTCGAACAGACGCGGGCGGAGATCCAGCTCGCCTCGCAACGCCTCACGGAGAGTCCGATCCTCGAGGAGTTGAACGCGGCGTACCGGGACATCGCGACGATGGTCGCGCCGACCGTCGTCTACATCAGCACGCAGCAGCGCATCGACGGTCCGGACGGGCGACAGATCCTGAACTCATCGGGCTCGGGCTGGATCTACGACGAAGCCGGTCACATCGTGACCAACGCGCACGTCGTCGAGAACGCCGAGGACATCGAGGTCCAGCTCAACGACGGCCAGTTGCGTCCGGCGACGCTCGTCGGCGTCGACCTGCATACCGACATCGCCGTCGTGCGCATCGAGCCCGGACATCTTCACCCGGCGGCCCGCAGCCGCTCCCACAACGTGCGCCAGGGCGACATGGTGTTCGCGTTCGGTTCGCCGTTCGAGTTCAGGTTCTCGATGTCGTCGGGCATCGTGTCGGGACTCGGACGCACGACGCTCGTCGACATCGTCTACCAGAACTTC
>JAGQOI010000297.1 GCA_020427625.1 Phycisphaerales bacterium
ATGTTCGTCGGCGGGGGCGGCCACCGCGATCCGGACACGGAAGCGGCGCTCCAGTCCGTCACCGGCGGCATGTTCGGCTGACCGCGGCCGCCCCGTGGCCGAGCCGGCACAGAACGATGTCAGAGAGCCCCGGCCGCGCCGCGCACGTGGCGCGGGCGACCGGGGCGAGCGTGGTCCCTTCGTGTCGGGCTCGACGATCAGTCGCACGGACCCCATTCGCCGAGGAGGATGGCGAGGTCGGCGGCGTCGATGTCGCCGTCGGTGTTGAGATCCGCCGACGGGAACGCCGCGGCCTCACCCCAGGTCGCCAGCAGCAGGGCGAGGTCGGTGGAGTCCACGAAGCCGTTGCCGTCCAGGTCGGCCGCGCACGACGGCGGCGGCTCGCAGTTGGCGAGGCAGATCAGCGCGATGCTTCCGTTCATGTTCTGGCCCCACCCGCCCTCATGGACGGCGAGCCAGAGGTCGCCCGAGTGCTCGACGGTGTGATTGACCTGGAAGCTGCACGTGCTGGTGCTCGGCGCATCGCAGGCGCCGGCGGCGATCACCATGCCGCTCGCATCGACGATGAGCAGTCGCGGATCGGCGCCGTTGCTCGTGCTCGCGACGGTGACGCGGAGCATCGCGCCCGAGGCGACGTCGGGGATGCGCCACCAGTCGTAGTCGACGTTCGGGTTCACGCTGAACGACGCGCTGTCGCCGTACTCCAGCACCGGCGCGTCATCGGGCGGGTAGACCTCGACGCCGAGCTGGTAGCCCATCGTCTGATTCGCGCCGGATTCGGAGGCAACGAGCGTGTAGACTCCGGGCTCGAGGACGAAGAGCTTGGACGCGGCACACGTCGAGGTCGAGGGCGCATCGCACCCGAAGGAATCGGCGAACCCGCCCGGGCCGAAGATCTCGACGCGCGGATCAGCGCCGTTCGACGTCGAACGAATCGTCACGCGCACCACCCGGGCGTCGGGTCCGGGAACGGTCACCGTGAACAGGTCGCTGTCGGTCGCCGGGCTGATCGAGCAGGTCGTCGACGCACCGAAGGGCAGGGCGATGGGTTCGGCGTCCTCGGTGCAGGGGACGACGACCTCCTGGGCGACGACGGGCCGAAGCGGGACGACGAGCAGGAGACAGAGGAGGAGGAGTGTTCGTACCATGGTGGTACCTTTCTGCCCGGAACGGGCGGAGAAGGCGGCCGCCGGCGCGATGCCATTCGGAGTCCGGCGGCCGCCGGTTTGAGGGGATCGTGACTCAGGTGTCACGATCGAGGTCGGGAAAGTACTTGTCGATGAGGCGCAGCTTGTCGTGGGCGAGGCGCCTGGCGACGCGGATGTCGTGGGTCTGCACGGCCGCGCTGAGTTCCTGATACCACGCCAACTGCGCATCGCGGACCCAGCGGATCGGAGCGGCGCGTCGATCCTGCCGGGCGGCCGCCCTGCATTGCCGCGCGAAGGACGCCTTCGACGGAGTGGTGTCCAGATCCGTCAAGCGAGCGGCGACGTCGGCGAACCGCTCGAACTCATCGCGAACGTCGTCGGCGGGTCGGTTCGAGACGCCCGACACGACGAACGTCGCGGAAGCGTGCGTCTCCCGCAGTCGCGGCACGGCGTGCAGACGCGTTGCCCGATGCGACTGACCGAAGTGGCGCAGCACGAGCTGCCGGATTCTGGACGCGCCGACATGGGTTGCGGTTCGCCCGGACACCATGAATGTCACCGCGAACGACGAGCCGGACGAAGAGAACGAAGTGACTCGAACTTCAGACGGAGGATTAGACATGTGGGTACTCCTTGCGGGCCTGGCGTTCGTCGCGAGCGTCGCGATGTCGACGAGGCTGTCAGAATCTTCGCTGACGATCACCTC
>JAGQOI010000028.1 GCA_020427625.1 Phycisphaerales bacterium
GCCGCGGCTCCGCGGCACCGTGCACCCGGTACACCTTCTCGGTCATCGCGTCGAGACGGGGGAGTTCGGTGCGCAGGTACGCGTGATGCTCGCGCTCGATGTGATCCGCGAGGTCGGTCAGGCTGAGCGCATCGGCGTCGACCATGTCCTCCGACCGGCCACCCTCGGCGTCCGCCTTCCGAAGCAGCTCGATCACGGTCAGGGGGTCGAGCCCGCGGGTCGCGCAGGCGTCCCGCAGGGGCTTCCTGCCTCCACAGCAGTAGTCGATCCTGAGTGCCTCGAACACCCGTGACCGGCCGGGGCGTTCGGTCACGAGCCGGCCAACCGTGGCCTGGGGGTCGATCGTCGTGTCCATGGTCGTTCCTCGAGGGTGGAAAGGGGGGTGATGACAAAAGAGTGATTCAGGGCTTTGATGCCCTCTTGACCTATTTATAGCCGTCTCCTACCGTATGTCCAGTGACAGCGACTTCGGAGGACCCGGTTTGAAGCTCTTTTCGGACGCCTGCGAGTACGGATTGAGGGCCACGGTCTGGCTGGGCCAGCGGGTCGGGGAGACGCACAAGGTCCGCGAGATCGCGGCGGGAACGCACGCCTCCGCCGGCTACCTCGTCAAGGTGCTCCAGCGCCTCGCCAAGGCCGGCATTCTGTCGGCCCAGCGCGGGAGCCAGGGCGGGTTCACGCTCGAGCGGGCGCCGGAGGCGTTGACCGTTCTCGACGTCATCAACGCCGTCGATCCGATCGAGCGCATCGAAACCTGTCCCCTCGGACTCGATTCGCACGGGGCGCATCTGTGCCCCCTGCATCGGCGGATCGACGACGCGATGGCGCTGATCGAGGACGGCTTCGGCGCCGTCACCATCGCGGAACTCATCAACGAACCGACGCGATCGCGGCTCCTCTGCAACGGTCTGCGCGTGGACCCGTCGCCCGCCGCCGGGAAGGAGGCGTGATCGATGCCGGAATTCGAACACCCCCCGATTGCCCGACACGACGCCTTGGCGCCGCTCAGCCGCGATCACTACGGCGGCCTCGTCCAGGCACGTCATCTGATCCGCGCCGCCGACGGCGACGATGTGGCGCGCCGAAAGGCGATCGCACAGTTCGTCGACGCCTGGGACCGCGAGATCGCCGAACACTTCCGAGACGAGGAGCGGCTGCTCGGTGCACTGATGGACGAAGCGGATCGCCGGCGACTCCTCGACGAGCACGCCCGACTGTCCGCGCTCGCGTCCGAGGCCCGGACGATGAGACGACACGTCGATCCCGATCCATCGGCGCTGCGGCAGCTCGGCGAGGCGCTGGAACAGCACATCCGCTGGGAAGAGCGGCACCTGTTCAACCGACTCCAGGACCGGCTCGGCGCGGCACGACTCGCCGAACTGCAACGTCAGTCGGCGCGGCTCGAGGCGTCTCGACCACGCCACGTGAAGCGAACCCCGTAGCGACGCCGCGAGGCCGCGACGCTCGGGACACGACACCTCCCCCGGAACGATCGATGCAGAAGCGAAGAAGCTGGGCCGAGCCCTACAAGATCAAGATGGTCGAGCACCTCCGCATGACGACGCCCGAAGATCGGGAACGCGCCATTGCGGAGGCCGGCTACAACACGTTCCTTCTGCGCAGCGACGACGTCTACATCGACCTGCTGACCGACTCGGGCACCAACGCCATGAGCGATCGCCAGTGGGCCGGACTGCTGCTCGGCGACGAAGCCTACGCGGGATCCAGGAACTACTTCCACCTCGAAGACGTCGTCCGCCGCCGCTACGGATACCGGCATCTGATCCCGACCCACCAGGGACGCGGCGCCGAGCATCTGCTCAGCCAGTTGTGCATCTCGCCCGGCGATTCCGTCCCCGGCAACATGTACTTCACGACGACCAAGCATCATCAGGAACTCGCCGGCGGACGATTCGTGGACGTCATCATCGACGAAGCCCACGATCCGACCAGCGAGCATCCGTTCAAGGGCAACGTCGATCTCGTCAAGATGCAGCGGCTCATCGACGAGGTCGGTCCCGAACGCATCCCCTATCTCTCGCTCGAGACGAACGTCAACATGGCCGGCGGCCAACCGTGCTCGCTGGAGAACATCCGCGCGGCCTGCGCCCTCTGCCACGAGCATTCGATCCCCGTGTTCCTCGACGCGACGCGCGCCGTCGAGAATGCCTACTTCATCAGGGAACGCGAACCCGGGTACGAGACCGCCTCCGTTGCCGACATCCTCAGGGAGATCTGTTCGCACGCGGACGGATGCACGATGTCCGCCAAGAAGGATGCGCTCGTCAACATCGGCGGCTTCCTCGCGGTCAACGACGACACACTCGCGGAACGGGCCCGCAATCTCTGCGTCGTGTACGAGGGGCTCCACACGTACGGCGGACTCGCCGGCCGCGACCTGGAGGCGATGGCGATCGGGATCGAGGAGTCGGTCGAGTACGATCACATTCGCGCCAGGGTCGGCCAGGTGCACTACCTCGGAAGGCGACTCATGGATGCCGGCGTCCCGATCGTGCGACCGATCGGCGGTCACGGCGTGTTCGTGGACGCGGCCCGGTTCCTGCCGCATCTCCCCCGTGAGCAGTTCCCGGCTCAGGCCCTGACCGCGGCCCTCTACGCGGAGTCGGGCGTCCGATCCATGGAGCGGGGCGCGGTCTCCGTCGGTCGCGATCGAGAAACCGGCGAGAACGTCTACCCGGCGCTGGAACTGGTTCGCCTGACGCTCCCGCGGCGCGTGTACACGCAGGCCCATCTCGACGTCACGGCCGAGTCGATCGTCGATCTCCACGCGGATCCCGAGCGGGTCGTCGGTCTGGAGATGACCTACGAGCCGGCGCACCTGCGGTTCTTCCAGGCCCGATTCAGGCCGGTCGTCGGTTCCGTCGTCCTGCGACGCCGGCGGCAGGGCGCGCCGGCGACGGAACCAGCGGCGGCGGGATCGACGATCCCATGACTCCGCGTCCGGATCTTGCGCTGCCGCAGGTGACGCCGGGCACGTCGCCGCCGCGGCCGCGGCGGCAGTACGTTCGATGGCGTGTCGCGTCGCTCATCGGCGTGCACGTGCTCTTCGCGATCCACGTGGCGCACTGGCGACTCGCCGGCAAGACGGTCGCGCCGCTCGAGCTCAACGAGGTGATGCACACGCTCGAGCTGGGCGTCGTGACGGCCGGATTCGTGCTCATGGCGCTCATCGTGCTCTCCGTCACCGTGTTCGGACGCTTCTTCTGTTCGTGGGGATGTCACATCCTGGCCCTCCAGGATCTGTGCGCGGGCATCCTCCGGAAGCTCCGGATTCGCGCGAAACCCGTGCGATCGCGCGTGCTGCTGCTGGTCGCACCGGGCGCGATGCTCTACATGTTCGTGTGGCCCCAGGTGAGCCGGCTCATCGAAGGACGGCCGCGGCCGACCCTCCGGCTGCTCGACGACACCGGCGGGTGGGCGTCGTTCGTGACCGACGACTTCTGGCGGAATCTCCCCGGGCCCGGCATGGCACTGCTCACGCTCTTCGTCTGCGGCTTCGCGATCGTGTACGTCCTCGGAACGCGGTCGTTCTGCCAGTATGCCTGCCCGTACGGCGCGGTGTTCGGGATCATGGATCGGTTCGCGCCGGGACGGATCAAGGTCGATCCGGACAAGTGCACGCAGTGCGGCGTGTGCACGGGAGTGTGTGAATCCCATGTCCGCGTGCACGAGGAGATCGCCCGGCACGGTCGAGTGGTGGACGCGGCCTGTCTCAAGGACCTTGACTGCGTCACCGCATGCCCCGAGCAGGCGCTGTCGTACGGCTGGACGCAACCATCGCTGCTGGCGTCGCTCCGGCCCGGCCGGCGACGGTTGCCGTACGACTTCACCGTCGGCGAAGACGTGCTGATGGTCGCCGTGTTCGTCGTCGGGCTCGCGACCTTCCGCGGGTTGTACGGGCGCGTGCCGTTCCTGCTCGCACTGGCGGTGTCCGGAATCCTGGCGTATTTCGCCGTTCTGGCCCTTCGGCTCGACCGACGTCCGAACGTGCGCTTCAACCGCTTTCAACTCAAGGTGCGCGGGCGCGTGACGCGCCAGGGTCGCGCCTTCGCCGTCATGGCGCTGCTGGTCCTGGCCGCCGTGCTGCACTCGGGATTCATCCGCTATCACGAGGTCCGGGGCGGGCGCGCGCTGAAGCAGGCGGAGGTGATGTTCGCGCGCGGCGACGACGGGGCGGACGTCGAGGTCGCCGCGCGAAGAGCGCTCGGACACTTCGACCTCTGTGCGCGCTGGGGACTGCTGACCGCCCCCGGTCACCATGCGCGCACGGCGGCGGCGTGGTGGGGTGCCGGGGACGCGCCGGCCGCCGAGCGAAGCTGGTCCCTTGCGATCGAGCAGGATCCGGAGGATCAGGACTCGCGCCTGAAGCTCGCCGCATCGCTGTTGCAGCGGGGCAGAGCCGATCTCGCGCAGTCGTTCCTGCGCCAGGTCACGACCGCCCGCGAGCGCTCCGAGAAGGACGCGGGACGATACGCGCACTATCGCGGATCGGCGTGGCACATGCTGGGATCCCTCGCGTCGGCGCGCGGCGATCTCGCGTCGGCTCGCGCGGCCTTCGATGCCGCCGCGGTCGAGGAACGGCGGCTCAGGTCGCTGACGGGCACTTCGCCATAGGACGCACTCCTGCATGGGCAAGGCGGCATTTCGTGAAGACGATCATCGAACCATTCCGCATCAAGACCGTCGAGCCGATTCGCCTGTCATCGCGTGCGCATCGGCGCGAGCAACTTGCGCTCGCCGGATTCAACCTGTTCCGCATCCCGGCGGAGCACGTGATCATCGACCTCCTGACCGACTCGGGCACCGGCGCCATGAGCAGCGCGCAGTGGGCCGGCGTCATGCAGGGCGATGAGTCGTACGCCGGCGCGTCGAGCTACTACCGCTTTGCCGCCGCCGTATTCGAACTCACGGGCTTCGAGAACGTGCTCCCCACCCATCAGGGGCGGGCGAGCGAGCGCCTGCTGGTGGAGGCGCTGATCGGCAGCGGCGATGCCGGA
>JAGQOI010000298.1 GCA_020427625.1 Phycisphaerales bacterium
GTGAACCGGAGCGGCGACGCGCGGGTGAGTCTGGCGACGGTCTACAACACCCTCGACGTGCTCGTCGAGGCCGGTCTGTGCCGCAAGTTGGCGACGACGAACGGGTGTTCGCGGTACGACGCGGACATGAGCGAGCATCTGCACGTCCGCTTCCGCGAGACGGGCGAGATGATCGACGTTCCCGAGGAACTCGGTGATCGCCTGGTGGATCGGCTTCCCCACGACGTGCTCCGGCAGATCGAGGTGGCGCTCGGGATCCGGATCGACGGCCTGAGCATCCAGATCCTTGCGGAACCGGCCGAGGCCGGCGCGAAATCTGCGCGACGCGACGAGGTCGCCTGATCCTCGTCCGGTTCGATCGACCGCCTCCCCGATGTTGACGCTGCATTCCGACCCCGCGCGCGGGGACGGCGTGTTCGTTCTCGGAACCGAAGCCGACGACTTCGGTTCTCGGCCTGAAGATCGTCGCCCGCGTGGACGATAGTCACCTGCACACGCGCCCCGACGGCGGGCAAGGAGACGCGACATGGCGGAGCACCAGCGCAACCGACGGATGTTCGACCGCTTCGGTCTCGTCGCCGGCTACACGACCGTCGAGGTGCGCGCCACGGCCGGCATGCACGCGTCCCAGAGCGGGCACGCCTACGACATCAGCGAGGGCGGGATCCGCCTCGAACTCGATGCCGCCCTCGAAGCCGGAGACACCGTCGACGTGCTCGTCGGTCTGCCCGGACACGCCGAACAGGTGAGCGTCGCCGGACACGTCGCCTGGGTCGACGAGGAGGAGGGCCACCTCTCGCCCCGGCGCATGGCGGTCCAGTTCGATGCCTTCGGAACCCCCGACGATCACCGACGCCTCTGCGCCTTCCTCGGACGATCCATGCGACTCGCGGCCTGACCCGCGACCCGACCGGCACTCACGTCAATCGCCTCCGTCGACCTCCCGCCACACCGACGACGGGCACTCGCCACGACGCCAGATGAGACTGATCGGACCGAGCGCGGTCCGCGCCTCGAGCGAGACCATGAGCGACGAGAAGTCGCGCACATGCGCGCTCACCGCATCGCAGTCGTCGATCGCGCGATCGAGCCGTTGCAACGCGTCGTCACGCCGGATGCCGATCGCCGCGCGGGCTTCGGGCGAACGCACGCCGCGCCGAAGGGCCTGGCGACACGCGATGAGATCGTGATACGCGTCCGAGGCGGCCACCGCCGCCGCGACGATGAACGGCAGACGACGCCGAACCTCCGCGACGGTCGGCAGCGTCGTCGCCCGCGACGTGAGGTACATCGTCCACGAACCGGCGCATGATTCGAACTGGGTCATCCCTCTTCGCTCTCCCGATCGTTCCGCCTGTATGATCCCGCAGAGCGCAGACGACGCAATCGTCGACCTGCGCATTCGAGATCAATTGTGGATGTGACGATTTCGATGCATGACACACTGGCCAACGCCGAGAAGATGGGACGAGATGCGCGACGCCGACGCGCGGCGGAGGCACGCGGCAGGACGCCGACGCCGACCGACCGGCCACCCGTGCGGCATCCGTCCGTGCTCGCACCCGCCGTGGTCCCCCGGATGACTTCACGATGATGGTTCTGCTTCTCGGGATGCGCGGCGTCGGCAAGACGACGGTGGGCGCGGCGCTCGCCGAACGCCTGCGACTGCCGTTCGCCGACCTCGACGCCGACGTGCTCGCCCGGTTTCCCGAGGCGTCCGTACGCGATGTCTGGGCGCTGCGCGGCGAGGCGGCATGGCGCGAGGCCGAGGTCGCCGCCCTCCGCGAGCGACTCGAGGCGCCCGACGGCGTCATCGCCCTCGGCGGCGGCGCGCCGATCACCCCGGCCGTCGCGGAGATGATGAACGAACGACAGGAGCAACTCGTCGCGACGGCGGTCTACCTCCAGTGCGACGGCGAACGACTCACCGAACGCCTCGCGGCCCAGCCCGGCGATCGCGCCAGCCTCACCGGCGCCGACCTCGCCGCGGAGGTCCGGGACGTGCTCCGCGATCGGCATCCCGTCTACCTGCGCCTCGCCGACTTCGTCGTCGACGTGACCGATCAGAGCGTCGAGAACATCGTCGAGCGCATCGTCGCCCTCGTCCGTCCCGGCCGACGTCCCTGACTGCCGGCCTGATCGCCGCCGTGACCGCCGGTCCCTGACCGCCGCCGCCGGTGCTCGATCACCGGACGCGCAACAAAAAACCGGCGACGGATCGCCGGTGCTGCGAGCATGGAGCGTCCACCGGCGCGCGAGCGCGTCGGCGGTGAGCCGGACTCAGCCGAGCGGCGTGAGCCGGCGGCCCATCCGACGCTTGGCGTTGATCATCTTGCGGCCAAGGCGGGTCCGCATCCGGGCGCGAAAGCCGAACTTCCGGACTCGCTTGATGTTGCTGACGCGGCGCGGGTAATGCATGACGAGACCTCCCTGGATCATCGGGGAATCGAGAACCGCACACTCTACCACGACGTCTCGCGGCCGTCCAGCCCACATTCGCCGCGAACGGCCGGGAGGATGGGACCCGGTACCCCGCCGGTCACGACCGCCGCCGAGCCTCGACGCTTCCGCTCGATCCGGTCGGAGACCCCGCCCCGCCTCCGGACGCGCCGATCCGGGACCGACCGGTCACCGGATTCGGGACCCTGCCGGCGGCGTCGATCGGACGCGGCTCGCGGCCGGACCCCGTCGGATCCCCCCGTGATCCGGCGTGAAGAGGCGACCACCGCACGCCTCACGGGCAAGGTCGGATCGCCGGGAGGTCGGCAAGCGGCCCGTCGATCGGCCGTCTCTTGAACGGTTCAGGGGGGTTTCGCCGATAGTCCTCGCAATGCCTGATGCGTCGGATCATCGCCCACGAGCCTTCGACTTCGGCTGGCTGTTCCTCATCCCGGGACTGGCCATGCTGTTCGCCGGCGTCGTGATTCCGGCTCAGGAGGACCTCCGGGCCGTGAGCGCCCGCCTCGAACGCATGGAGGCGAGGGAACGAACGGCCGACGCGCGGGTCGATGCCTACGTCGACTTCCTCGATGACATGCAGCGACGGGACCGGGCCCTGGTGCGTCGCCTCGCGGCGGGCCAGTTGAACCTCATTCCCGCCGGCGAGACCCCCGCCTACGTCTCGTCCTCCATCCTGCTGTCCGTCGATGACTGGATCAACGCGACGGTGCCTCCCGAGACGGTGCAGAGCCCGCGCATCGAGCCGTCGATGCTCACGCGCTGGTCGATCGGCGCGCATCGTCTCTGGCTGCTCGGCGGGGCCTGTCTCTGCGTCTTCATCGGGCTCATCAGCGACCGCGGGCTGTCGCGTTTCTCGCGCCGTGTCGGCACCCCCGACTCCGAGCCGCCCGGGGACACGCGGCAGCCGAGCCGCATGGCCGAGATCGATGCGCCCGAGATCGTCGAATCGACGTGCGATCGCGGGGCCGGCTTCGTATCATCCGCGCCGGCGGCCGCGTGTGCCGTGACGGCCGGGATCCTCCTCCACGAATCCGTCGTCGACGACGAGGTCGGCGCTGAAGATGAGATCGAAGTGATGACCGTTCTGGATCAGATGACGTTGGACGCGCCCGAATTCGCTGACTCCCGCGGCACCGCCGCCGAGTCGCTGGTCGAGATCGATGAGAATCTCGAAGACGAGGACCTCGAACTCGACGAGTTCGATGACGACCTGGTCGACGTCGCCGATGAGGACGACGAGGACGACGACCTCGACGACGACGAGGACGAGGACGACGAAGAAGACGAAGAAGACGACGACCTCGACGACGACGACGACCTCGCGGTAGAAGAGGACGAAGAGATCGACGTCGACGATGAGGACGAGGACTACGAGTACGACGACGACGAAGACGGCGACGATGACGAAGATGACGACGACGATGACCTCGACGACGACGACGACGAAGAGTACGAGGACGACGAGGAAGACGACGATGAGGACGATGAGGACGATGAGGACGATGAGGACGATGAGGACGATGAGGACGAGGATGCCGAGGACGATGACGAGGATGAAGAGGAAGAGTACGACTACGACTACGACGATGACTGATCCGGTCATCGGCGCGTCAGGTCGTGAGGTCGCGTCCGGCCGCCGATGACGTCGATGCGCCGCATGGTGCGTATCGCTGGCGGTGGATTGACGATGGACATAGACTGCCCGGGACGCTCGTTCGTCGAGCGTCCGATCACGCGTGGGAACCGGAGATCCGGCGATGCCCCGCGCGACTGGCGAGATTCCTGATCACACCCTGCGACTGCTCCTGACGCCCGGCCTCGGGCCGGTGACGCTGCGCCGTCTGCGGCAGCACTTCGGTTCCGATGAGGCGATCGTCAGCGCGTCCATCGCGACGCTCGACCGCGTGAGCGGCATCGGCCGGACGACGGCGACGCGATTGCGGTCGGGTCTCGACGCCGCCGATCCGAGCGCGGAACGCGAGCGGATGCTCCGCGCCGGCGTCGAACTGCTGCTCGAGGACGACCCGACGTATCCGCCGCTGCTGCGGACGATCCACGATCCGCCCGCGGCGTTATGGATGCGTGGGTGTCTCGAGGCGCCGGACCATCTGGCCATCGCCATCGTCGGGACGCGCCGGTGCTCTCGGTACGGGATGGAGCAGGCGGCGCGGTTCGGCGCGATCCTGGCCCAGTCCGGCCTGACGGTCGTGGCGGGCGGGGCGCGAGGGGTGGACAGCGAGGCGCACCGAGCCGCGCTGCGCGTCGGCGGGCGCACGATCGCCGTGATGGGATGCGGTCTGGGGACGTGCTATCCGCCGGAGAACGCGACGCTGTACGACCGGATCGTCGGCGGTCACGGCGCGGTCATCTCGGAGTACCCGATGACGCTGCCGCCGTCGCGTGATCGCTTTCCGGCCCGCAACCGCATCATCTCCGGCCTCAGCGTCGGGGTGCTCGTCATCGAGGCGCCGCGCCGCAGCGGCGCGCTCATCACGGCGCGCCTCGCCGCCGAGGAACATGGACGCGAAGTGATGGTCGTTCCCGGTCGCGTGGACTCGCCGCTGAGTCGCGGGGGACATGAGGCCATCCGGGACGGATGGGCGGCGCTGGTCGTGGATCATGCCGACGTGCATCAGCAGCTCGACGCGGCCGGGCATCTCGTGCGCGGCGCGATCGAGGCCGCCGGGCGCGGCGCGGACGGCGGCGCCGTGTTGCGCGCCGTCGCGATGACCGACGATCAGCGCCGGATCGTCGCCGTGATCGACGGGGGTGGCGTGACCGTCGCCGGTCCCTCGACCCGGGGACCGGTCGGCCGCGACCCCACGCCCGAGACCAATGCCGCGGCGACCCCCCGCGCGGCGACCACCGGCGCCGTGGCCGATCCCGCCCCGCCCGGACCCGGTCGACCGGACGCCGTCGATCCGCAGGTCGGTCACGGTGGACCCGACGCATCGGCCGCCGCCGCGGCCCCGACCGCCGCCGACGTCACGAGGACGGCGGCGTGCGCCGATGCAACCCACGCAGCGACGAACGCGTCGGCACGCGAGGCGGCACGCGAGGCGACGTGCCAAGTGACCGGCCAAGTGACCGGCCAGGTGACCGGCCAGGTGACCGTCGGGGTGACCGGCGAGGCGACGGGAGGCGCGACGCGCGAGGCAGGGAGCGAGTCGCCCGGCGAGGCGATGCGCGAAGCGACGGCCGGGTCCATGCCGGACGCGCGTCCGTGCGGTCCGGCGGGCGCGGCTGGTCCGCGTGGGTCGGGGGTCCAGACGACGGTCGACGACATCGTCGCGGCGACGGGCCTGCCGCTGAGCCAGGTCATGGCGGATCTGACGCTTCTCGAACTCCGTGGCGTGATCGTGCGCACAGCCCGCGGCATCGCGCGGCGCCGCCCGAACCGCCGGGCCTCGCCGCCCGCGTCGGAAGGCATCGAGTGAACAGGACGAACGTCCGTCGTCCCCAGCCGCGCCGACCCGATCCCGGTGGGGGACTGACATCGCCGTCGGAGACCGATA
>JAGQOI010000029.1 GCA_020427625.1 Phycisphaerales bacterium
GGACACCTCGGCGGGTACCCGGTCGTCAACATCAAGGTCGAACTCGTCTTCGGTTCGTACCACGAGGTCGACTCGAGCCAGGTCGCGTTCGAGCAGGCGGGCGCGCTCGCCTTCCGTCAGGCCTGCACGAAGGCCGGCCCGGCCCTCCTCGAGCCCATCATGAAGGTCTCCATCGTCACGCCCGACGAATTCTTCGGCAGCGTGAGCAGCGACCTCGCCGGTCGGCGCGGCCAGATCCAGGACTCCGAACTCCGAGGCAACGTCCGCATCATCACCGCCGAGGTCCCGCTGTCGGAGATGTTCGGCTACACGACGACCCTCCGCGGCATGACCCAGGGCCGCGCGACGAGCTCCATGGAGCCGTCCGACTACCGCCTCATGCCCGATCGGCTCAAGGACGCGGTCCTCGCCCGCGTCTGATCCGTTCGACACCCCCGAGGTCCCCCTCACGCCGTGGGGCGTCCGCTGCCGAGCTCCGCTCCGCCTCGCGACGCCCGGCGGCGTGTTCGCGCGGGCGCCCGACGGATGTCCGATGCGCCGGCGATCGGGACAGGTGAATCGGACAATCAGAGTCGCCGATCCCCGAACCAAAGGGCAAGAGGGGTGCCGTTCAGACCGTTGGTATGATGTCCGGGTCCGGACCCCTCCCGACCCCCCGCGATCCTCGCCGGACGTCCCTGCCGATGCTCCTGACGCCGACCGACCAGCCCCGCATGCACCGCGAGTTCGAGCTCGACCTCGAATCGCGCTACCGCTCGGGCTTCGTCACGCTCGGCATCCTCCTCCTCGTGTTCGGCACCCTGGAGGTCGTCCGGTTCGCGGTCTGGGATCTCCCGGCCCTGCTCGACGGACGCGGCTGGACCTGGCCGGTGTTCATGCGCCTGTCGGTATACGCGGTGTCGCTCGGGCTCATCCTGTACGTGCTCGTCATGCGCCGGCGGCACCTCGTGAACCGCGAGCAGGTGCTCGCGGCGGCGACGCTGATCCTCACGACGGTCGCCGGACTCATCCTCGTGAGCCGCCTGTTCATCAAGCGCCAGTTCCCCGTCGACTTCGAGCTGTATGCGATCTGGGGCGCGGTCGACCTCGCGGCCCTGCACCTGCTGGCCAGCGTGTCGATGCCGTGGACGCCGCGCGAGTCGCTGGCGCCGCTGTTCCTCCCGCTGGTCGGCTGGTCGATCTGCGTGCTCGTTCCGGAGACGCCGTCGCTCGACATGACGAGCCGCGCGGTGATGATCATCCTGAGCCCCCTGCTCCTGCTGCCCGGCGCGACGATGGCGCTGGTGCTGTCGCGCCGGCACCGGGAGCGCTTCGAGCATGCCGCGCTGGGTCGGGAGGTCGAGGCGATGGGCGGCCAGTTGTCGCGGGCGCGGATCGTGCACGACGCGATGTTCCCGTCGCCGTGCGATGACGGGCACGTGCGGTTCGACTACGTCTACCATCCGATCCAGGAGATCGGCGGCGACTACGTGCACTACTACTGCTGTCGCGCGTCGCACCGGGTCTACGTGACGCTGCTGGACGTCGCCGGTCACGGTCTCGCGGCGGCACTGACGGTGAACCGTCTGTTCGGCGAACTGGAGCGAATCCGCGCCGAGAATCCGGACGCCGAGCCGTCGGACGTGATGGAGCTGCTCAACCGGTACATCAACCTGACGATGTCGGGTCACGATCTCTACGCGACCGGCATGTGCCTGATGCTCGATCCGGGCAGCGGTCGTCTGACGTGGGTGAGCGCCGGGCATCCGCCGTCGATGCTGCGACGGACCGACGGCTCGCTGGTGGATCTGCCGGCGACGACCGTGCTGCTCGGCGCGCTGCCGTTCGCGGAGTTCGAGACGAACCAGCAGACGATCACGCTCCATCCCGGGGACGTCGTCATCGCGTACACCGACGGCGCGTTCGAGGCGCGGAACCGGGCCGGGCGCCAGTTCGGGCTCCGGAACCTCCGGGAGACGGCGCAGTTCACGCCGCCGCCGCGGGACTGGACGCGCTTCATCGCGACGGCGGTCTCGAAGCATCACGGCGGGAATGCGGACGACGACGTGCTCATCGCGACGCTGACGTTGCGTGGCCTGCGGGTCGACGTGCCGCGCCGGAGCACGGTCGCGATCGCGGCGCCCGCGTCGGAGGACGTCGCGACCGCGTGACGGATCGCGTCGGCGCGATCGGCTACGATGTCCGCTTCGGAAACGCTCCCGTGCCCAACGCCGTCACGACGTCGCTGTTCCAGACCGAGTATCTCCAGGCTCTCGAGGACTGGTTGCGCCGTCGCTTCCGGCTGTTGTGCCTGACGTGCATCGGCCTGGCGACGCTGGACCTGATCCTGACGCTGGCGGTGTTCGCGTCGACGTCGCCGTGGGCCGAGACGGCGATCGATGCCGCGGACGACGTGTTCACGATCGCGATCGTGGGTCGGTTCGCGTTCCCGGCGCGATGGCGGTCGTTCTCGCGTCCGACGCTGCTGCGGTACGCATCGCGGATGATGCTGACGCTCGGCGCGATGATGGTGGCGCTCCAGTACGTGCAGGGACTGCTGCTGCCGGACTCGGGCGCGAGCATGCTCGCGCCGTTGTTCGTGCTGCACTTCATCGCGTGCCTGTTCCTGCCGTGGAAGCCGATGGAGTCGCTGCGTCCGTTCGCGCCGCTGCTCGTCGTCTGGGCGATCGGCGTGCTCGTCCTGCCCGGCGACCTCGACTGGCCGGCCCGCATCATGTACGCGGTCCTGCTCGGGCCCGCGGTCCTGGTGCCGGGACTCGTCATCTGCGGCTGGCGCCTCGGACGTCACCGTCACGAGTTCCGCCTGTCCATGGTGAACAAGCATTTCCTCTCGATGCGCCAGGAGGTCGGACGGGCGCGGGCCATTCACGAAACGCTGTTCCCCGACCGCTGGGACGACGGGTACGTCCGCTTCGAATAC
>JAGQOI010000299.1 GCA_020427625.1 Phycisphaerales bacterium
CCTACGCCTACCTCAAGTACACCGGCACCGGCGGCGCCTACGGCCGGCGTGTCGTCGTTGCACGCATCGAGACGAAGGACGGCGGCGCGACGTTCGACCCGGCGACGATCAAGGAGCTCATCGCGTACGACGAGCCGGAGCACAACCACCACGGCGGCCCGGCACGATTCGGCCCCGACGGCATGCTCTACATCCCGTTCGGCGACGGAATCCTCAACCCACCGAAGGGTCAGGATCGCTCGCAAGACCTCGGGACGATTCGCGGCAAGATGCTGCGCATCGACGTCGATCACGGTGACCCCTACGCGATTCCCGCCGACAACCCGTTCGTCGCCACGAAGGGCGCGCGTGGCGAGATCTGGGCGCGCGGGTTCCGCAACCCCTACGAATGGTCGTTCGACGACGACGGCACGCTCTGGCTCGGTGACGTGGGCGCTGATTCGCGTGAGGAAGTCGACCGCGTCGTCAAAGGCGGCAACTACGGGTGGCGCATCCGCGAAGGCACGATGTGCGTCTACCCCCCCGACTGCGGCTCGAGCGACCTCGTCGATCCCGTCTACGAGTACAGCCACGACGAAGGCTTCGCCATCGTGGGTGGCCGCATCTACCGCGGCAAGAAGCTCCCTTGGCTGGTGGGCCGCTACGTCTTCGGCGACGTCATGACGGGTCAAATCTGGGCGCTCTACACCGATCCAACGACCCATCGCACCACGCGCGAGCAGATCGCGACGACGAACTCGATCCTGACGCAGATTGCGGAAGACGCGGATCGCGAGCTCGTCGCCGTCACACCAGGGCGCGGCCCGCTCAAGCTCGTGGCGAACACCGAGCCTCCGCGGGACGCGCCGCGTCTGCTCAGTCAGACAGGCTGCGTCGACATGCAGCACCCGCGTCTCGCGGCGCCCGGCCTCGCGCCCTACGACGTCGCGATGCAGCTCTGGTCCGACGGCGCCGACAAGGCACGCTTCATCGCGCTGCCGCAGCGGTCAGCCGTGAAGCTCCACCAGTACACGCCGACCGCCGTCGACTTCGAGCTTCCGAAGGGAGCCATCGTCGTCAAGACGTTCTTCCTCGAAGGGCGGCCCATCGAGACGCGCCTCCTCGTCAACCACGATCCCGAAGGGTTCCGCGGATACAGCTACGAGTGGAACGACCGCGCGACGGAGGCAACACTCCTCGATGACCTCAAGAAAAAGCGCATCGGCAACGTCGACTGGCACTACCCGAGCCGCGCACAATGCTTCGCCTGCCACACCGGCGCCGCCGACCGCGTCCTCGGGTTCCTCGTCCCACAGCTCAACAATCAGATGAGCTACCGCGACGGGCATGTGCGAAACCAGCTCGACGAGCTCGACGCCCGCGGGTTCTTCGCGACGTCTCCGCCCGCCCCCTACACACTGCCGGCGTTCGTCGATCGTGACGACACGCGCGCCGACGACGGCGCGTGGGCACGCGCGTATCTCCATGCGAACTGCTCACACTGCCACCGGCCAGGAGGCGGCGGCGCAGGAGGCGCGAACCTCCATGCCGGAGCGCCCCTCGACAACAATCTCTGCATGTTCGAAGGCAAGATCGACGGCGAGAACATGCACTGGGTGGAGCCCGGAAAGCCGGACAAGTCACTCATCGTACGGCGCATGGACCGCGACGACGGAAGCCGCATGCCGCCCATCGGCACGTCGATCCGCGACGCGCTGGCAATCAAGCGCATCCGCGCCTGGATC
>JAGQOI010000300.1 GCA_020427625.1 Phycisphaerales bacterium
ACTCGTTGCGCAGTTCGCGATACCGGTTGAACACCGCCTCGGCCTGCGGATCCTCCGGCGTGATGTCGGCGTGCTCGCGCTCGAATGCCTCGAACCGGCGGCGGAACCCGGCATCCTCCTCCTCGGCCGCCTCGCGCAGGGCGTCACGCTCGTCCGTCATCGCCTCCGCCTGGAGCAGCCGGTTGAGCACCTTGGAGATGTGCACGAAGGCGATCGCGTGCGCGCGGTGGAACGCATCATCGCCCCACGCGGCATGTCCCTCGCGATTGCGGAGCACGACGTCGTCGCCGCCGCCCGGGTCGACGAGGGTCACGGACTCGGCCGGCCCGAGGTCGGCGACCCAGCGCGATGCCGCGGCGATCGCCTCGCCGGTCGTCAGGCCGACGAGGTTCGGCAGCATGCCGAGGACGAGGAGGATGAGGAGTCCGTGGATGACGAAGCGCTCGCGCCGGCTCATGGGGTGCACCTTCGGTTCGGGTCGAGGGAACGGTGGATTCCGGACTCGTTCGCAGGCTCGGGGCGGGGCGGGTCGTGGTGCGTCCCCGTCCGGTGCCGCGCGAACGCGCGGGTCAGTTCTCGGTCTCGAGGACGGCCATGAACGCTTCCTGCGGGATGTTCACGGAGCCGACGGACTTCATGCGCTTCTTGCCGGCCTTCTGCTTCTCGAGGAGTTTGCGCTTGCGGGAGACGTCGCCGCCGTAGCACTTGGCGGTCACGTTCTTGCGCATGCTCTTGATCGTCTCGCGGGCGATGATCTTGCCGCCGATCGCGGCCTGGAGCGGGATCTCGAACTGGTGCCGGTCGATCTGCTTGCGGAGTTTCTGGAGGATGAGGCGCCCGCGGGCTTCGGCGCTGTCCCGGTGACAGATGAGCGAGAGGGCCTCGACCGGCGCGCCGTTGATGAGGATGTTGATCTTGGCGAGTCGATCGGAGCGGTAGCAGATGACCTCGTAGTCCATCGTGCCGTAGCCGCGGGTGATCGACTTCAGCTTGTCGTAGAAGTCGTAGATGATCTCGGCGAGCGGGAGTTCGTAGTCGAGGATCTGTCGCGTTTCGGAGATGAACTGCTGGCCCTTGAAGATCCCGCGCCGACTGTCGCAGAGGCGCATGAGATCGCCGATGTTCTCCTTCGGGCAGATGATCTCGATCTTGACGATGGGCTCGAGGATCTTCTCGATCTTCACGGCGTCGGGCAGGTCGGCGGGACTGTGGATCTCGACCTCGCTGCCGTCGGTCATCTGGATGCGATAGCTGACGGTCGGCGCGGTCTGGACCACCTCGACGCCGCCCTCGCGCTCGATGCGCTGCTGGACGATCTCCATGTGGAGCAGGCCGAGGAACCCGCAGCGGAACCCGAAGCCGAGCGCCTCGGAGTGCTGGGTCTCGTACGTGAAGCTCGCGTCGTTGAGGTGCAGCTTCTCCATGGCTTCCCGCAACGCCTCGAAGTCCGATCCCTTCTCCGCGGTGGTCGCCGGGTAGAAGTCGCAGAACACCATCTGCTTCGGCTCCTCGTAGCCGGGCAGCGCCTCGTCGGCCGGACTCGACTCGAGCGTGATCGTGTCCCCGACCCGGACGTCGGCCAGCGTCTTGATCGCCGCGACCATGTAGCCGACCTCGGCGGGACCGAGTTCCGTCACCTTCGTCGGGCGCGGCGTATAGCGTCCGAGCTCGGTGATGGTGAACGTCCGACCGGTGCCCATCATGCGGATCCGGTCCCCGATCTTGAGGCGACCGTCGAATACGCGGAAGTAGACGATCACGCCGCGGTAGTCGTCGTAGTGACTGTCGAAGATGAGCGCCCGCGTCCGATCCGTCACCGGCGCGCGGGGCGGCGGGAGCTTCTCGCAGATCGCGTCGAGCAGTTCGAGGATGCCCTGGCCGGTCTTGGCCGAGCAGTAGATGCAGTCCTCCGCGGGCAGACCGAGCACCTGCTCGATCTCCATCGCGACGCCGTCCGGATCGGCCGACGGCAGATCGATCTTGTTCACGACCGGAATGAGCTCGAGATTGCTCGTCACCGCGAGGTACGCGTTCGCGACCGTCTGGGCCTCCACACCCTGGGTGCTGTCGACGACCAGCAGCGCGCCCTCGCACGCCGTCAGCGCCCGCGACACCTCGTAGGCGAAGTCGACGTGACCCGGCGTGTCGATGAAGTTGAGCTGGTACGGCTCGCCCTTGTAGACGTGCGTCACCGTCACCGCCGACGCCTTGATCGTGATGCCACGCTCACGCTCGAGGTCCATCGAGTCCAGGAGCTGCTCCCGCGCCTCCCGGTCCGTGACCGCGTGCGTCGCCTGGAGCAGGCGGTCGGCCAGCGTGCTCTTGCCGTGATCGATGTGGGCGATGATGGAGAAATTGCGAACCTGCACGGGTCACACCGTCCGGGGCGAAGAGGAATCCACGAAAGAAGGCGACAAGCGAGGCATTGTAGCGAATGCCCGCCCCGCGGGCTCGGGAATTCGGTACGGGCCGCCCCGACCCGCCGCCCGCCCGCCGCCGGCGCGCCTCGTCACGACGCCGCTCCGTCCCCTCGATCCGTCGCGCCGGTCGAGTCCGCCGCGACCGGCGGATCGAAGTCCGGCAGGTCGAGCGCCGGAGGATTCATGCCGCCGCACTCCGGACAGGCCCGCGTCGACACGATCCCCCGCCGCGAATGCCCGCACCGCACGCACACCGGCGTCCCGAGGTGCGTCAGGGCGCGCCGGATGCACGACCGATAGAGCGCGTGGCACAACAGCGAGTGCGTGAGATAGTGCGCCGCCAGCAGGCCGCCCACGAACGCGACGAGCACCCACGGATGATTGCGCTGCGGCCGGGGGACGAAGCCGAGGTACGTCCCGATCACCGTCGCCATCACCAGCAGCGTCACGACCAGGTACACGGCGCCCAGCGCCGGTCGACGCATGAAGTACGCGTTGGCCAGCCGCACGACGGCGAGACGTTCGCGGGACTCCCGCGGCCGGTGTTCCGGGTCGAAGTAGTCCTGCCAGAGCCAGCGCAGGCTCACGGCCCCGACGTCCCGACGCCCGGCCGCGCCGAACCGCACTCCGGGCAGCGCGCGATGTCGGACCCGAGCCCGTCGAGCCGATAGCCGCACCCGATGCAGATGTCGTACCCGAGATCGCGCATCGCCCGGCGGGCGGGTCGGGCGTAGACGAAGCGGTACGCGTAGATGACGATGATCGTGCCGATCGTGCCGCTGATGATCGTCCCCAGCGCCGACGCCTGCGGCACGCCGGCCAGGCGCAGCACCGGCGTCAGGAGCGGCGTCCCGGCCCAGATGCAGCCGATCGCGAACAGCGTGAACGCGAACGTCCAGCCCAGCAGCACCGCGCGCGGCAGGTGCTTCTCGTGAGCGAGCGCCGTCACGCGGCGCTGTTCGTCGCGGGTGAGGTCGTACTGCGGGTCTGCGTAGTTGCCGACGAGCCAGCGGAGATTCATCGCTGGACCTCCGGCACCCACGCGGTCGTGCGTCCGCCGACCTCGACGAACGCGATCCGCTCGCCCTTCACCGTCGTCGCGTCGGCGGCCTTGCCCCAGCGACGATGGAACAGCCACTGCTTCGGAAACCGCGCCTTCTCGCCGTTCACCCGCACCGCGCCCTCGACGACCCGCTTCAACGCCCGCCGCAGCGCCCGGACCTCCTCGACCGACAGCGTGTTCGACCGCCGCCGCGGGTCCAGACCCGACTGGTACAGCACCTCGTCGGCGATCCAGTTGCCGACGCCCGCGGCGAACGACTGGTCGAGCAGCACCGCCTTCACCGGCGCGGATCGCGCCGTGAGCAGCGCGCCGAACGCGCGACTCGACGGCAGCGCGAGCAGGGGATCGAAGCCCAGATCGGCGATCGGCGGCTCCTCGCGCGGCGACTCGCGCAGCCGGATCCGGCCCAGCCGGCGCGCATTCGTCATCACCAGCTCCCCGCCGTCGTCGAACCGGAGATGGATCTTCGCGAACCGAGGCGGCCAGCCCGGGTCCTGGACGCGCCGGCTCGAGGCGAGCTTCAGCGGCGCCTCGTCCGGACTGCGGAACGCGCCGGTCATGCCGAAGTGAAACAGCGGATGCGGCGCACGATCGAGTTCGAACCACAACTGCTTGCCGTGACGACAGGCCGCGACGACGGTGCGCCCGACCAGCGTCCGGCGCACCGTGGCCGGGCTCACGCCGTCGAAGACGATGCGGTCGTCGGCGCAGCGGACCCGGGTGATCGTCCGTCCGGCGGCGACGCGATCCGCGAGCCGGCGCCCGCGTTCGACCTCCGGCAGCTCAGGCATCGGGTTCCGGCGTCGTCGGCGCCGGCTCGGACTCGAGATGAAGATCGTCGCCGCTGAGCACCGCGCCGCCCGGCGCCGCCGCGTCCGCCTGCCAGGCCAGCATCGTCGTCGGCACCGCGGGATCGTCCGGCTGGAGCGCGAGGGCCCGATCCGGCGTGACGGTCCAGACGCCGTAGTGCGCCGGGAGCGCTCCGGGCGCGCCGGCGCGCGGCCGATACTCGTAGCGCATGTTGGGGAACAGCGTCAGCGACACCGCGTCGCTGCGCCAGTCGCCGAAGAGCGCATCCTGCGGCGCTCGCGGCGGCGCCTCGAGCCCGAACATCGGCGCCAGGTCGGC